>USPO01000076.1 GCA_900556575.1 uncultured Eubacteriales bacterium | reverse complement strand
GTTATATTCGTCTGCGGTTCAAAGGCAGTTTCGCTCATTCCGTTTACAATTCCCATATCAGCCATGCTGTTGACAGCAGTACTGAACCAGTCTGATGACAATACATCACTAAACTTCTCATATTCAGATTTCGCTGTCGGCTGAGGTGTCTCTGCCGCCGGTGCAATGACTCCGACCGAATGACCTCCGCCGCCGCTGCCTCCGCTGCTTCCTGATGAAGGCTTTGGTGTCGGTTTTTCCGTAGGTGACGGTGTCGGATTTGTACCTTCTACCTTTACCTTTATTTTCTTACTTCCGCCGTATAAATCAATTGTCATATTCATATCGGTTTCTCCGGCTTCAAGTCCGTAAAGGACACCGTTTTCAACCTTTGCTATGTCCGTATCATCTATTGCATATACAGCATCGGCATTTCTAAAGTAGTTATCGGGCGCATATGAACTTTCAAGCTTAATTGACTCGCCCTGTTTAACTGTTATTTCGTTAAGCTCCGTATCTCCGTTAATTCCAAGGTCAAAAGCATTAACCACATAACCCTGCACTGCCTCAAACTCCGAAAGAGTCTTATTATCTGCCGACTTAGCTAATAACATACAATTTATATATCCATACTTTGCAAGTTCATTATTTGCCTTTACCGTTGCCGCAAACGGCTTTGATTCTCCTATTGCAAGTTCGCCTACCGCCGTTCTTGCCAGTACATTATCATAATTACCGTTTTCGGTAATTAAAATTTCATCACTTGCAGCAGCCGCTGCCGAGCCTATATTGGTAACAGTTCCTGTTATATCAAAATAATCTCCGTTCTGCAATGCCTTTATATCCGACAGCTTATATTCCGGCTGACCGTCAAAGACAGAATGTTCACTCAGCACGTTTTCCGTACCGTCACTGTTCGCAATTACCTTTAAACTTAAATCCTGAAGATTTCCTTCTGCCTGCTCCGGAACAGTAAATACTTCCGTAAATTTATATTCTTCTCCCGGTCTTAATTCTCCGTCTATTTTACCTATCGATTCGCTGCAAACCTTGCCGCCGTACATAAGTGCGCATGAATATGTAACTCCGGTTTCTGCCTTTATTCCTGTATTCTTTAATGTAATATCAACATTAAACTCATCTTCGGCATTTTTCGGTGTATCATCAGAATTTACATCCGTAACCACTATTGAACCCTTTAATGCATAATTTGTTTCAACAAGATTTACATTCGATATATTGTACATATCCTCGCTTATGTTAAAGTCATATTGTGTATTGACCATCATAAGTCCGCTGCCAGTATCCGCAAACTCCGGCAATTCGTTAAGCTTTCCGTTATCCGTCATTCTTATCGCATCCGACCATGCACCTATCTCTTCACCGTCATCATTCTTTTCGTCAATGTATCCGGCAACATATATATCCTGCTTTATATGTTCAGAATCCAATTCATCAGCAGAGTTTTCCTGCCAAGCTATGAACATACTTCCGTCTGCATCTACAAATGCCTTGAAGTCACTTATCGAAGTTCCTTCCTTATCATTTACACCGGAAATCTCTACCTTATGGCTGTTAATTTCCCCGCTGCCATTATAAAATTCCGTTGATAAATTAGAATACTCTACTTCTTTTCCGTCACTGAGCCAGAACAAATATACATTTCCTGCCGCATTGACAAGCTGCGGTGAAGAATCATTGACATTATTATTTGTTACTCTTATAGGCTTTTCTGTCTTATGATTTTCAAAGTCATATAACTGTACAAAAATCTCTCTGTCCGCATCTGTTGACAAGTTCTTATCGGCATCCACGGTATATGAAAGTACTGCGTACTCCTTGCAATGCACCAAGACGAATGCAAGCATCAGAAGCATTATTTCTTCTTCGTCTTCCTCTTTAATTTCACCTTCCACATCATATCCGTTATCTTTCATATATTGAATCAGTTCTTCGACTGTTGAATTGAATATATATCCGGTTTTTGCTTTTACATCTGATATAACCGGATTATTCATTCCAAAATCCTCTATCGGTGCCGATAAAAATCTTTGTCCGCCAAATTCCTTCAAAAGCTTATCTGTATCAGCACCTTCCGCAACCTCATTATCGTAAAATCTATCTCTTACCCATTCGCCGCTTGCGCCGTCATACAGCATATACGCTATTTCCGAATTATTCAAATCCGGTGTAACTGCATTTAAAAGATCATCTGCATCATCAACTTCTCCTACATATGATTTTGAATAGAATACCAATACATCTCCCGTTTTGCTGTTATAAACAGGATTTGGATTTGTATCATAATAATCATCATTTGTAAGCCGTTCAATCTCTCCGAATTCACCGGTTTTCTTATTTATTCTTACGGTATATATCTCTGTCTTTGAGAGATAATCTCTATATGTACTTAATTCTGTATTCTCCGGACGTGATACCCATGTCAGTATAATATCATCGCCTGCATCGCATACAGCCGGTGCAAAGTCCGCAGTACCATCATTCTGAACTGTTTCCGGATTGCTCCATATACCGTCAAAATATATACTATACTTTAATGCTGTTCTATTGTTATCATCTCTTGATTTATCATCGTCAAGATAAACCATAAGCATTTTTCCATCATCCATGCTTATGAGTTTCTGCTGTGCGTCATCATAGCTGTTTTCTATTATATTCTTTGAAGAAATATTTTCAAACGTACTCTGAAGCTCCGCCGAATCATTTGCCGTAAACCTTGATTGCTCTTGATTTCTCGGCTTTGAAACAATTTCAGAATTAATATCACTCAAAAGCGATACCTCATTATCTCCATTTAGTTTTTCTATATCTTCAAAATAACCCAGCTTCAATTCTTCCCATGAATATACCGGTATCGGTATAGACAACAGAACCGCATCTGCCCAGAACTTTATCGCACCTCCTACCGTAAATCCTACTTCTCTTACCGAAGGATAAGTTTTACGAATTGCAGGAGTTGCTATAAATCGAATATGGAGATTAAATCCGCCTCTTATTCCAACTGTTCCGCACACTCCGACTCCCGCATATGCATTTACATCAAGAATTGCTCTGAAAACAAACTGGAAATGTGAGTTGTCAATTATTTCATTAAAGAAATCCTGCGTTGGATCATTATATGCTATATGTGCATTTTCATCAGGCTGTATTCCAAATTCGCCCAATGCCGTTAGATTAAAATCACCTCCTACATAAACAGGCACTCCATAAACAACCATGTAATATGTATATCGGAATTTTCCGAGCGCTCCCATATATCCGCCCGCTCCGGCAAATTCCAATCTGTTTGCAACAGCCATCTTAGCATCATGATATATCGAAAATTCAAAATATACTCCGACAATAGGCTCAAAAGACCATACAGGTACACCGAGTGACATTGCACCTACTTTATTTTCGCTGCCAAAATTGTTTATCATATCCTTCATTTCCGAAAATCCGTCCATGAAATTACTTTTATCAATAATAAAACCTGTATCCGAAACTTTGTTACCGTTTCCGTCATATACATTTCCTTTGGTCATAGACTTGATTTGTTTTCCGAAATAAAGTCTTATTCCGTTGTTTTCGGTTGCCATAATGCCAAATGACATTCCGCACACATTTATCATTGTTTCAAGGCTGCCTATTATCGGGAGCTTATAAGTTCCCGGTGTATCAAAGTTAATATCTATTTCTTCTGTCTGCTTAGGATTTATCTCTGAAAATGTTACAGTAGTACGAACCGGTGCATAATGCGTTTCCTTCAATGCATCTACCTCTGTTATATTTCCGTCCTCATCCTCTGTACATCCGTTTCCTATGTATCTGTCTGTGGTTAGCTTTGCATAAAGAATGTCTCCTGCTTTATATTCCGAATACTTTCCTGTTTCAAAAGACTTTGAAACGCTCCACGTTTTTCCTCCATCTTCTGATTTTGCACCTTCAATTACAGCCTTCTCTCTATGAGTAACCTGATCATATACCACAAAATCAACTGCCTTCGGTGCTTCTTTTCTCTCGTATGTTTTTCCATTATCCTGATAACTGTATTGATATTCTTTTCCTGTATCAGGATCTATACATTCTACATTCGCTGTAATTGTAGTTATTTCATTATTAATGGATATTTCTCCCGATGAAGCACCGTTCATATCCTTTACAGTTACACTTTTAATATGCGGTCTCTTTATACTTGATGAAGATATTGTCTGATTATTTGTATCGAGCAAATAGTACTTTGATGTATATGTATTTCCGTCCGCCGTATCAAATGTTTCACTTTGGAGATTTGCCTTCTCCGCCTTTACCGTTTTATATGTTGTGATACCTGACGATACAACCTTATATTTAATATAAGAGCCTTCAGCTGCCTTTACAGGATATGTTTTAATCTTTCCGTCCATATCCGTTATGCCGTAATGTGCCTTATCTACAATATAATATACTCCGTATGCCGAATACCATGCCGATGCCGAAACAGTACTTCCAAGTGCCGCATCATCATAGTACATCTGACCTGCAATAGAATATGGTATATCGTCTGCTTTCTTTGCCGTCAAATACAGCACATTATCTCCCGGCTCTGTCAATCCGGTATAATAGAATGTATTTTGAGAATATGTTACCTCTCTGTTTGAAGCTGTACTCCATATAGGTATATATGATTTATCGCTTACAGCTGCGGTAAGCTCATATTCCTTTCCCGGAATATTTGCAGAGTCCGTATCTATCTTATACTCATAATAATCTCCGTTTTCCACTCTGCTGTATGCCGGCACACCTTGTCTGCGGTTAAATAAAGCAAGTTCATCCTTCTTTATTCTGACAACAAGTTCATTTTTTCTTTCGGTCAATACAGGCGATACTTCTATTTCGGAAGACTTTATCCTTTCCTGCGCATAATTACTTCCTTCTTTTCTGAATATCATATATGGCTGTATTCCCGATGATCTTACAGTATCTATTCTTATATTATTCCATGTATAGCTGCTTTCGCCGTCCTTTACATCAATACTGTATCTTACAAAGTCTCCGACGTTGTAATTATATACCGTAAACTCACCTTGTTTTATTCCATGCTTTACTCCGCCGTTTCCATCCCATAAGGTTACGTTTACTCTGTCATCATTCTTTACCTTAACCGTTGCCGGCATATTTGAAAGAACAGCCTTTAAAGCAAAATGTCCGTTCAAACCGTTTGAACCGTTTTTCTCAAACTTAATATAATCGAGATAATTTTTTATAAAATCATTTGTTATGCTTACCGATTCGCTTGTAGTTCCTTCAGGCAAATTATTTTTTACAAAAGTCTCTTTGCCGCTGTTTAAATCTACAATCTTTATACCCGATATATAGCACTTTGAATTTTTCTTATCTCTTAATGTTAAAGTAACAGACGAAGTAGAATTTGTCACAACCGAATTATCCGATGAATTCAGCAGCATAACCTCATCATCTTTTGTTTCTTCAATATTTCCGTTTTCATCTATTACAGGTACACTGTCAGAACCGTAAAGATCTACCTTGAACGGTCTCAATATCGGCTTTATAGAATATATTCTCAATGTCGGGTCTGACGACCATGCTCTTTTACGCATCTCAAAGAACAGATTTTCAGTTGACTTTGAGCTGATATAGTAATTATCTATTCTTCGATTCCATCGTTCATAATCCGGATCTTTTTCACTTTCATAAAGTAATTCGGATTCCCATTTTATCTTATCAAAATGCTGTCCGAAATGAGTATGTCCATAGTTATTTTTTGCGGATTTTCTTTCCCAGTCAATCTGATACCCGCTGTAATCATAGTGTTTTCCTACATCAAAGTTGACGGAAGCAGTTGCGGAATCTGTTAATGTTTTCAGACACATCTCCCAGCCATCATTTTCGTATGCATTGTTATATCCTTTATTATCCGATATACGCGCACCGTAAGCTATATTTTTTAAATTAAGGCTCGGACCTGTTTCTACACTTCCAAGGCTTATATCAGCAAGTTCCGCTTCTTCGCTCTCATCTGATGTATTCTTTACCTCAAAGCTTTTATCTGACGGATCTATTACTCCGTATGCCTCACTGTTTGAGCCAATAGTACATTCAACCGGTTCCTGAAGTTTCAGCTTAAAGCGTGACTCTTCATTTATATTATCGCTGTTCACAGGAATTTTTATTTTCTGTTCCTTTACACCAAAGCCAAATACAACCTTTGCATGAACCTGCGAATAATCTCTGCCCTTAATTGCGGTATCATCCTCTGTATCCACCATTGCATATAGATTTGATGTCATGCAGCCCGTTCTCTGTATAGTTGCTGTAATATATCCGTCCTCCGGATGATATTCTGTTTCCGTAAATGAAAGCTCCGCCGGAACATATTCTTCATCGTCTATAACCTTTAAAGTGAAATTACTGTACATACCGGATACGGCCGCTCCTTCACTTTCTGCAGAAAGGTCAAAGCCGGTCTGCCTTGTTCCGTCACTCTCATTATTATCTATCGGTGTTATTTCTATATACTTTTCTGTTTCTCCCGCATCAAACTTTATAGTCATATATGCAGAGCTTAGTTCCTTATTTACTTCTTCTATGCTGTCGGACATATAGCCGGCGGATGAATTATCTGTTCCTCCGTTGAAACTGAGCGGCTGCTTATCGTTTTCCAAGCCGGTTGCATTTTCCTTAGCCCGCGCAAGCGTAAAGCTTCCGTCTGTAACTGTTTCTTCCTGATTTTCTTCTGTTGTATTGTTGTCTGCCGAGCTATTATTATCCTCGTTAGACTCAGTAATAATTGAATTCATAAACTCATTAGTACTGTCTTGAATTTTCTGTTTTTCTTCGTCTGTAATTTCAGAATTTTTTTCCTCTTCCTCGGTAAGCTGATTTTCTGCGGTAACAGTACCATCTATAACCGCATCGGAATAATTATATAGCTCTGAGTCATTATTCTCTATAAAATCAAGCATTGATTGGCTGATGCCCGTATTCTCGATTCTTCCTTCAAACAACGCTTTATTATAAAGCTTTACCTTATAATCCTTCCCGCA
>USPO01000075.1 GCA_900556575.1 uncultured Eubacteriales bacterium | reverse complement strand
GCTGCGGGTATACCATAACATTCTTTTTAAAATAAAAACGCTGATTAAAACTGAAAAGCTTTAATGCATCATATATTTTAAAATCCTCTACGATAAAACTGTGCATACCGCACATAGGAGTCAGAAAACGTACGCTTATCGGCTTTTTTTTATTTTTCGGCTCACACTCCAGATATACAATATCCTTATTTCCGAACATAACACTTTCTATTGTTCTTTTAAATGACATCATTCCCGGATATATATTTATTTTCGAAGCTATTTTTATTTCTGCCCAAAGCTCGGTATTTGTTTCTGTCCTCTTTTCTATATCACACTCAATTTTAAGTGATGCGGTAATGAGCAAAAGTACAGCATATGATATTAAAGGAAGTATTATCATTACCAATGCTGCAATCAACGGCGGACGAGTATTTGTAAATATAAATACTATTATATCCGTAAGCAGCATAACGGAATACATTATTCTTTGTCTCAGCATTTTACTTCCTCTTCTTCAATCCCATATCGGGTACGGCTATTTTATTCTTTATTCCGTTTAAAATTTCATTTGCCGTTATATTCTCAATTCTTGCCTGCGGCTTTAATACAATTCTGTGACAGCATACATCATTAAACACATACTGTACATCCTCAGGAATCACATAATCTCTCGAACGGATTATTGCACAGGCTCTTGCCATTCTTACCAATGCCAATATACCTCTCGGACTGACACCCAACTCCACCATTTCATGCTCTCTCGTTTCCTCGCAAAGCTTTACTATGTACATTATCAATTCATCGCTTATCCTAATCATTGAAAGATACTTTTGAACATACAAAACATCCTCGCATGATGCAACAGTTTTCATATCATCCATAGGATTTGTATAAAGTCTTTTCTTTATAATCTCAATCTGCTGCTCTGTCCCCGGATAGCCTATTGAAAGTCTTACCATAAATCTGTCAAGCTGTGATTCCGGCAGCGGCTGCGTTCCGGCACTTCCCTCCGGATTCTGAGTTGCAATACAAATAAAAGGTGACGGCAAATCATGATGTACACCATCAATTGTTACGCTTCTTTCCTCCATTGCCTCCAGCAATGCAGACTGCGTCTTTGCCGAGGTTCTGTTAATCTCATCACCTAAAAATAAATTAGTAAATACCGCACCCTCTTCAAATTTAAACTGCTCACTTTGCGAGTTGTACATTGTAAATCCGACTATATCCGAAGGCATTGTATCCGGTGTAAACTGTACTCTCTTGCAATCCATACCCAACGCCCTCGAAAATGCTACCGCAAGAGTAGTTTTTCCTACTCCCGGATTGTCTTCAAGCAGAATATGACCGCTTGCATATATTGTCATAAGTACCTTTTCTATTATTTCTCTTTTTCCGGCTATAACCTTTTCTATTTCCTCTATAATCTGCTTTGATTGCTCGATTATCATTATCTTTTCTCCCTTCGCTGTACATCTATCCAAAAAGTTTAAACAAGGCTGCTGCAAAGTACATTTACAGCAGCCTCGCAGCTTATTCACTTAAAATCATTGCGTCATCCTTTATATCTGTGACTTCTTCATCCATAGATACCGCTGAATTTATAAGGCTGTTATCTGTTGAATTATAGTTCCCGTCTGTTTTCACATCGTCAGAGCTGTCAGATGAATTCGGTTTTTCCGATGCTGACGGCTTTTCTGTTGCCCTTGGCTTTTCGGTCTCATTCGGTGCTTCTGTACTCTGCGGAATCTCCGTTGTATCAGGTTTTTCACTGCTCTGCGGAGTCTCAGTTGTACTTGGTTTTTCTGTATTCTCCGGCTGCTCTGTCGTCTTAGGCTCGGTGCTCGGTGCTGTCACCTCGCTTTCCGATGCCTTATCATCGGATTTTTCATTAACCTCCACTTTATCTGCATTACTTGCCGGAACCATATTGTCGTCAGGCAATGTAATTCCGCCGTCATCTATTTCATTCAAGCTTCTAATGACGATTTCAGATACCTTCTTATCCTTGTAGTCCTCCTCCAGCTGTCCTTTCCATTTCTGAATAAAGGAGTCATATACTTCATCCGAAACTACTCCTGTATAGAAATACTTTCCGTTTAGTTCATTTCCAAGAACCTTTTTGCCTATCTCGAACGGCGGGTCATAAACATTAACCTTTTCAAGACTGTCACAGCCCTCAAACACGTTATCTCCAAGCTCCTTTACAGTGTTGGGTATTTTCATCAGAGTCATACTCGAACAGCCCTCAAAGGCATTGTCTCCAATAGTTTCTACTCTGCTGAATGTAAGTCCGGCACCTCCAAAGCCATTTATTTCTTTTAGACTCTCACAGTCCTTAAACGCCCTTTCTCCTACTGTCTTTAAATTGTTTGTCGAACCTACCGTTACATTAAAGTTCGCAAGATTTTTACATCCGCTAAATGTATCTGCCGGAATTTCCGCCATTTCAGTTCCCCAGCTTATATTCTTCAGACTTTCGCAATTTTCATATATGCCTTCACCCATGCTTTTTACATATACTCTGACATTCGCTGTTTCAAGATTTTTACAGTCCTTAAATACACCTTTTCCATAAGCTATATTAGGATCACCGCTTTGTACGCTTGACTTTATTATTTCAAAGGTTTTCAGCTTTTCATATCCGGCAAAAGCATAGTCAGGTACGTTTCGTATTGTACTGTTAAGAGTAACCTCCTCTATATCCTTACAATCGCTGAATGCGTCATCGGCTATTTTTTTTACATTAAAGGTAATTTGCATAATATATGTCTTGCTTTTCTTACCTACTTTTAAAAGAGTATACTCATTTCCGTTTGCTCCGTAAAGTCCGCCGCTTTCATATGCTACTCCGAGACCATTTTCAACATTGACAATATTTTCTTCATTGAAGAATTTGCTCACATCACTCTCCTTTGCGGCATAAACACTCGAATTTATTCTTCCGCTTTCAATCAATGAGTTTCCGTCAAGCTTTTCAATGGTTGACATATCGCCTACAAACCCGAGAACAACTCCCGCATTTTCTTCGACAAAATCATCGGCAATTTCCTTAATACCCTTTACGACAAGTATATTATTAAGGTTTTGACAATCGGCAAACGCTCCGCTTTTTACAACGGCAGCTTCCTCCGTCGGCAGAACCACAGAATAAAATCCGCAGTTTTTAAATGCGTTTTCTCCGATTACATTTATAGAACCCCAGTCCTTTACTTCCTTGAGTCCTATGCAGTTTGCAAACGCTCCCTCCGAAACTTCCGTTGCTTTGGTCGGCATTATGACGTTATTCAGCATTGAACACCATGCGAATGCACCTGTACCAAGGCTCTTTACATTTCCGGAAAGATTTATCTTTCCGGTATCATTGAAATTAACCAATGAATTACATCTTGCAAATGCACCGTTTCCTATTGTTTCTATTCCCGGCATATTTACATCGGCTAAAATATCGCATGAATAAAATGCATCCTTTCCTACATTAGTAAGACTTTCCGGCATACTTATACTGCTTATTGACGTACATTGATAGAACGCACCCTCATCAATAGATGTCAGAACCTTGTTCCTGCTCATATCAACGCTGCCTATGCTTCGGCATCCGCTAAATGCATTTGTTCCTATTTCGGTGAGTCCCGTTCCTACAACCACTTCTGTTATTCCGGTGCAGCCCTCTGCCGCACCATCAAAAACAGTGTTAATATCATTATATATGGTAAGCTTTCCTTTATAGCCTTTCGGTACATATATAAGCGTTCCGTTTCCGGAAATTACGCCCTTTGAATTTATTTCATAACTCTCACACAATGCATTTGCATTTGTGTATTTATCGGCTGCAGACTGCGGAACAAAAAGTACACTGTCACCGAATGAATTTTCGTCCAGCGCCTCCGATGTATTAATAAATACCTTCGATATTTTTCCGTGTTCGCCTAAAATATCACTGCCTATTTCCTTTACCGTATCGGGAATTATAACGCTGCTCAGCTCCGTATCGAATGCACCGTCATTTATCTTATATGTACCCTCGGCAACTGTGAAATCCTCATCCGCTGTTCCGAGTACTCTTACAAGTATCAGTCCGTTTTCATCACGAATATATCTTGCACCGTTAATAACCTCAAAGCTGTCATTATCCATATCGAGAATTTTATCCGCACTGCCCTCTCCCAAGCTGCTGTCTATTATGTCCGACCATTTTTCCTTGTATTTTTCATAGCTCGATGCCGGAGTATAAATTTTCAAGTCCTCCGCATTAAGATTTTTAAAGAAGTCTTCATCGACCTCCGGCGGTTCACCCTTGAATGTAATAGAATTTATTCCCGTTACACCTTTCAGTGACTCCGATGTCACCTTTTTAAGCTTTTCATTAAATACAATTCCGGTTATTCCGTCACAGCCATAAAATGCACCGTCGGCAATTTCAGATGTACGCTCATCAACGGTAAAAATTCCGCTTACCTTTGTCGATACGCTTACAAGTGTGTAATCATCCTTGCTGTTAAAGAAGCTGTAAACTCCGCCGTTTACAAGCGTATTTCTGTCCTCTGCCTTGGTTTCTGTCTTAAATATCTTAACCGCTGTACCCTCTCCGTATTTCAAATCGGTCATATATCCCCAAGAGGACATATAATATTGATATACTCTGTCATACTTTGAGTCGGGCAAAATAATTTCCGGATATGCCTCTCCGAAATCACATGCACCCTCTTCCGCATTTGCTGTGTAAAGAGTCTGTGATATTATAGTCTTTACAGCCGGCTCATCACTTGACGAATAGAACGCTTTGTTTCCTACGCTATACCTTTCAGCCGTAATTGTGAGTGAGTTTATTTTCGCATCCTTAAATGCATTTGCATTGATTTTTGTAATCGTATCCGGCAATACTATTTCATCTATGCATGAGCCTTCAAATGCGTTTGAACCGATTTCATCTGCATCTTCTTTAAATTCCTTTATTGCTGTCTTTTTCGGCGGAACGGATTCAAGAGTTTTCCCCTTATACAGTATGCCGTCCACAGATGTATACACGCTGTTTCCATCATCTACTTCAATTTCCTCAAGGTTCGGGAAGTGTTTTGCTATTCCCTCCATGGATATATTCTTTACATCCGCACCTATAATTAGTTTTTTACAGCTTTCATATACATCAAACTCCGACATATCCACGTCTGTCATATTCGTAAGTGTGTATTCTTCACCTACGTCATCCTTACTCGGAACATCTGCCGCCACACAAGGGTACAGCTCCATATCAGGCTTAAGCATTACAAGCTCCGTTGTATAGATTTCGTCCGAACCGTCACATCTCCAGCCTATAAACTTTGGATTCATACTCTTGAATGCCTGATAATAACGCTCCAAATATATTTTAAGGTCGCCGTCCGGTGTAAGCGTACCTGCCATGAGCGAGCCGTCAAACATACGAAGCTTAACATTCCACTTCACAACACTGTAAGGAATATCAACCGAGTATTTTTTTGTATTGTATGTAAATGAAGCATTTGCAACCGCTTTTTCCGTAGCTTCTGTTGTTTTCAGTCCCGTTATAACAAGACCTGTTACAACAGTGCTGTCATTTCGCAATACCATGCGTCCGTTCGAGAACTTTAAATACAGAACTCTTCCGAACTGCGATGAAAATATAGAGTTTTCAGTCTGTCCGACAGAAAGATTAGAAAAATCGCCGTCAACATTCATACTTTGAACTGTTCCGCTGTAATTGTTTCCTCCGTGATTTCCGCCGTTATTTGAATTGCCTCCTGTGTTATCACTATCTCCCGAACCGTTATTTCCGTTATCCCTGTTTGGTGCTTCAGCATCACTTTTAGATGGATTGGAATTATCAGGCTTAACATTATTATTGTTATTTCCGCCGTTGCTTCCGCCGCCGTTACTTCCGCCGCCGCTCGGCTTGCTTCCTCCGGTATTATCCGAAGGCTTTATTGTATTTGTATTTCCATTATTGATACTGTCTGTACTTCCGTTTCCCTTATTTCCTCCGCCGGTATTATTATTTTTATTACCGCCGCTGCCCGAATTGTTTCCGTTATTTGATGACGGCTGCTTCGCATTATCCGCTTTGGAATCGGTAACTGTTTCCTTAGGCTCGTCCGGCTGAGAAATAACGGTATTGGAAGATGTACTCTCTCCCAATCCACTCGGAACATTTCCTATAACCGATGAGCTTACGTCACTTAATACTCTGTCTGATATTACAGGTATCGTATCGCCTGAACCCGAACCGTTCCCGTTTTGATTTGATACAACAGCATCCATATTTACGGCTGCCGCATCCGCTCCGCCGTTTTCAACCGTTTTTCCCGTAACAATTGTATTGTCAGTTCCCTCTGCCGGCTGCTGCTTTAAGGTTGAGTCGTCCTTCTTGTTCTTATCCTCTTCCGTTTCGGATTTTCTTTTCTTTTCGGCACTCCCCTTATCGTCTCCGTTTGAATATGCCACACCGTCAAACATTATATTGTCTTCTTTTTTGGTTTGTGAACGGCTGTATTTATCCGGATTGAACTCTCCTCCGATAAATCCTATATTCGCAGCTACAGCGGCCGTTAAAGCACCGGCAGCAGTCAAACCTGCAATAGCATATACAGCTTTTTTCTTTTTTGAAATTTTCTTATCATTATCAGCCATATTAATCCTCCATTCCGCTGCTTTAACAATTCTATGCAAGCATTAAATTAATCCGATGCTTAATTTTTGCCTGCCATTATTTCGCCCATAATCTTTTTAAGGTCATCAAAATCAATCGGCTTTGAAATATGTCCGTTCATACCGACCTCTATTGAATGACGTTTATCCTCAACAAAGGCATTTGCCGAAAGTGCATAAATCGGTATTTCCTGTGCATAATCAGATGAAATCTTTCTTATCTCCTTTGCCGCAGTCCATCCGTCCATGTTCGGCATTTGAATATCCATTAATATCATATCATAGTATCCCGGTTCACTTGCCGTAAACATTTCAACTGCCTTTAATCCGTCCTCAGCAATTTCGACTATTACCTCATCCATTGCAAGAATTTCACTTGCTATTTCCGCATTAATTGCGTTATCCTCTGCCATAAGAACACGCATACCGCTTATTGAATACTGCTCGCTGTCATTTTCGTTTGTATTCTCTTCAACCTCCCATGACTGATCGCCCTCGGCAATATCGAGAGGAATATAAACGGAGAAGTCCGAACCTCTTCCAAG
>USPO01000074.1 GCA_900556575.1 uncultured Eubacteriales bacterium | reverse complement strand
CCTTCAACGGTCAACGCATGGCGGATATGAAACGGTTCTTTGTTATATTTTTTCAGTAATTCAAATGCTTCTTCTCTGTTCATATTGTACTCCTTTATATAAATCATATAATCTCTGTATGGATTAATGGTATTATACCACTATGAAATGGATTTGTCAAGGGAATTTTTTAAAATAATTATATAATGCTTGACATATCAAATTTTGTATGGTATACTTTAATAAAATTACTATAAATAAGAAAATTTGAAAATTACTGTTGCTTTATGCTAAAATAAAGTCTGTTTTACTATAATTTGATACAGATTGATATTCTGCGAGGAGATGATAATGTGAATCTGCAAATAGCCGTATGTGATGATAATACTGTTACATTAAATAACGAATTTAAACTTATTAAAGATGTTTTAAACAAAAAGGGGATGAAATATTCCGCTGCTAAATTTAACAGTCCCGAACATTTGCTTAAATCCGATGAAAACTATGATATTGTGTTTCTTGATATAGAAATGGATTATGCCGACGGAATTGAAACCGCAAGGCAATTAAAAGTGAAGAACAAAAATTGTTTAATATTTTTTATTACAAATTATTGGAGGTATCTCGATAATGCTTTTGATGTTCGTGCATTCCGTTTCTGGAAAAAGCCGATAGATGAAGTACGGCTCGGTAAGGGGATAGATGCCGCAATTAAAGAATTAAATAATGCAAAAAGTTCGATAACTGTAAACGTCAGAGGAATTGAGACAAAAATTTTAGTGCGGAATATAATATATGTCTATGTAGAAAATAAAATAACTCGAATAGTTTCGGTTAACGGAGAGCTGCGTACAGATGATACATATAAGTCCGTTTGCAGAGAGCTGGAAGTTTACGAGAGTTTCGGAGAACCGTATAGAGGGCATTATATAAATTTTATGTATGTACAGAATTATATAGACAATACTGTTATATGTTCGTATCAAAATAAGAGATATGAGTTTAATGTATCACGCCGAAAGCGTGACGGATTTAATAAGCTGTTTTATAAATGGATAGGAGAAAAGCAATGAGGGTTGACTTTGGACTTATTTTAGGAATAGTAATAGAATGTATAGCATTTTTCTATTATGCGGATACATTGTTTTATAGAAAAAGAAGCAAACTGTTTTGCTTTGGAATAGCTGCATTTGGATATATGTGTCATTTTGCTATCTGTATATTTGGAAATATAATTATAAATGGTATCACATTTTTTGTAATTAATGTTTTTGCATTTATTGGGTGCTTCCATATAAATATAAAAAAGGCCATATTTCAGGCTGTAATGCTTGCTGTATTATCGGCTATATGTGAATTTGCTGCAATAGTTATAGGCAAATTGGGCATTACATCTGAAAATTTGATTGAAATAACTGCTTTACGGTCAATGATTTTAACGGTAATAGGAAAATCGTTATATATAGCGGGGATTATGATATTAACACATATATTTAAAAACGCTGCAAAGTATACGGAGGGATATTCTTTATGTCTGACGGTAATACCGATATTAACAATATTGGTTTTATTTTTTGTAATGAAAATGACGGGAAAAAACTATATGAAGCTGGGGATATGCTGTATCTGTGCGGCTATCGATATAGTTGTATTTATCATAAATCAGAGATTTATGGCACAGTATCTTGAAAACGAAACTCTGCGTTTGCAAAATGAAAAGGATGAAAAGACTCTTGAAAGCTATTTGGAAATGAAACACTTAAATCATGATATAAATGAACATTTAAATGTTCTATTGTCTTTAATTGATGAAGGTAATGATAAGGCTAAAGAGTATATTAATTCATTAAGGGTTCAAAATGAAAAAATTAATATTTATGATTACACAGATAATGATATGATAAACATTGTATTATCAAAAAAGATGGAGGATTGCCGAAGAAACAAAATACAGTTTTCAATTCAGCCTATTCAGGTGCAGCTCAAATTTTTGAAAAATATAGATGCTGCAGCAATTTTTTCAAATTTAATAAATAATGCAATAGAGGGGTGCCAAAATTCAAACGATAAAAGAATAGAAATGATGATATATTCGGTAAATGAAAATTTTGTGGTGATAAAAATAAGCAATTCATCGGATAAAAAGCCGGTAGTGATTGACGGCAAATTAGAAACTCATAAAAAAGATAAAAATCTTCATGGTATAGGTATAAGCAGTGTAAAACAAGCGTTAAAGGATTATAACGGAACAATGTCTTGGGAATATGACGAAAAGGAAAAAATATTCAGAAGTACGGTTATAATTCAGTGCATTTAGTAAAAAATTTTACCGCTCAGTCGCTATATTTACCGCTCAGTAAAATAAAGATTGACAAATGAAAAAAATTAATATATACTTATGCTGTAAATAACAAATATACAAAATATTTTCGTTGTTTATAATATAAGGGCGATTTAATTGTTTATACGAAAAGAGTATAGAGCAAAAATGAATTTACCTAAATGTTAACAACTATGTAGATTATCACACTATTTGTGTAAATTATTACATGATAGTTGAAAAAATAAAAAATCATGCTATAATTTAATTAATGAAAGACAATCGGGGACAGAACATAACGGGTTTAATGATTATCTGTTTTGTTTAAAATATGCTTTTGTCATGTATAATACATAAAGATGGGAGGAGTTTTAGGTGACTAAGATTAACAAGCTTGCAGCCGGCGGATTAGCAGTCATAATGCTTTTTAGTTTTTGCGGTTGTAAAGGAAAACAGGAAAATATTCAAGATAAATCAGCAATAACAGAGAACTGCATGGTGATAGGAGTAGATGAAAGTGAGGAAAGAATTGATTCTATAAATGTAGTAGCTGTTAATTCAAATGAAAAGAAACTTTCGGTTTTGTCAATTCCGGAAGATATACAATTTGTAAAAGAAAAATATTCGGGAAAAATTACGGACAGTAATATAGAAGATATTATGAATGAACTTTCTTCGGAAACAAAAATAAATATACAAAAATATATTGTGCTGGATTTTGATGCGGTTTTGAGTGTGCTTTCGGAAATGGGAAATGTCAGATTTGAAATACCGGATATTTACGGAGACGGGCAGGGTATGGTATATGATGATAATTCACAGAATTTACATATATCATTGACTCCGGGGATACATGAACTGACACCTGATGAAATGCTGAATGTTATACGATACATAAAAGGAAATATCAGCGAAGACGGTACTTATCAGACATATTCGGATGGAGAAATGGGAAGAATTGCAATGCAGCAAAGTCTGATAAAGGCATTGCTGGAACAAAAGAAAGATAAATACAACAGCAGTGTTATGTTGAATATTTTGAAAGAACTTCCGGATAGTCTAAAGACAAATCTCGATGCCGGTGATATTATTAATGGATATAATTTATTCAAGAACCTCGATAAAGATGATGTTTATTTCAATATTATGGACGGTGAATTTGTATTTGAAAATAATGTTAAATATTTTAAGCATTAGAGTGATTAATAAGTATACGAACAGATAAATAATAAAAAGGGAGTTGCA
The DNA here is from genome assembly GCA_900556575.1 of uncultured Eubacteriales bacterium. Taxonomy (GTDB): domain Bacteria; phylum Bacillota; class Clostridia; order UBA1381; family UBA1381; genus UMGS1958. The sequence goes on along the minus strand of USPO01000074.1, from coordinate 3,704 downwards.
GCAATGAACCGACTCCCTAAATTTATACTTTTTGGCTTTTTATAATAAGTAAAGGTGGAAAAAATTATGAGGAAACAAAGAATTTTTGTAATAGGTGTTGTAATTACAATGGCAATACTTCTTGTGATTAATACAATAATAAGAATAAGACAAAGTGACAATTTACCTGAAGAATATGCTTATGAAGTTCCGGTCAAGTTGATTGATGATAGCGGAAAAATAATAAACAGAGACGGAGAAGAAAAATATATTGATGATAATATGGTAATGTATACATCGGATAAGTTGAAATTTTCCATGCAAATACCATTGAAAGCATCATTTTTTGAAGGCAGGCATATAGAAAAAAATTTTAAAGCCGATACATATAATATAAAATTTAATGAGAGCAAAATTCATATTATGGTTTCTGATGAAAAGGACGAAAATGCGTTTAAACCAAAAAGTTTAGAAGAATTGGTAGAGTATGAGGCTTCAAAAGGAATAAAATATGAAGGCATTTGTGATTTCAATGTAATATATGATAACGGAGTATATAAGGGATATAGTTACAGACAGGATATTTCAAGTAATTATCAGTTATATGGTAAAGTGTATATAAGCAATAATAAAATATATGCAATATCATCGGAGAATATAGAGAATAATGAAGTAATGTATCAATGTTACAATTCCTTTAATGTATTAAGCGATTAAATAGTTAATGATGTGAGTACCAAGGGTTAGATTTTTTATAGAGTTTTGAAATTAACAACTGTATAGTTGAAAAAATAAAAAATAAGTGAAAAGGTGATTATTTATGAAAAAACGTTATGCTTTTTTATTAGGCGGATTGTGTGCAATGCAGATTTCAAGTGCATATGCAGCTAATATTCCGACAGTTGATGATGTATCCGATGTAATATTGGAATATGCTTCGCAGTATCCTTACAAGGAGGGTGACGAGGAAAAAACATTATCATACGGAGAGAAGCTTATCTCAGGATTTGAAACAAGAGAGGACGGCATAAAATATGAGAGTCCGGCAGTGTATAATGATTTTGCTGCTATGCTTGTGAATGATTATGATTTAAAATTTGGAGATATGTCGTTGCTTATTAACGGAAATCGTTCGGTATACGGCAATAGGTGTGTGCTGTATAATGGTACTACTTTAGTGCCGTCAGAAGTTTTTGATGAAATGGGCTGCGAAGTGGAATATAACGAAAAATTTTATGTGACCAGACTTACAAGGAATGATACTTCGTTGGAAATAATTCCTTATGTTGTAGGTATGCGCAAAAATCAGGCGGAAGGATATTATATACCGTTAGCCGCCTGTGCAAGGTATGTTAATGATGAGTTATATGTACCGGTCAGAGCGGCGGCGGAAGAACTCGGATTTAATGTAGGCTGGGACGGAGAAACAAATTCCGTTGTGATAAACAGTTAACTAAAAAATGGGAGTCGGATAATTTGGCTCTCATTTTTTTCTTGTGTTCCCGACGGACTTATACCCGATAATCGTCATAAATAGACACAATACACATATGAAACCAAATAAAATTAAAAATATTTTGTAGGAAAAAGCATAAATAAATTTATATAAATACTTGACAAATTGCTTGAAATAGGTTATAATATTACCTGTTAAGTGATTAACCTTTACAGAGGTATTGAAATGGCAGATATTAAAGCAAAAGATCTTACTGTTACAATGCTGATGGATTTTTATGGTCAGCTTCTTACGGACAAACAGCTTGCGGCACTCGATATGTATTATAACGAGGATTTGTCGCTTGCCGAAATTGCCGATGAAGAGGGGATAAGCCGTCAGGGTGTTCGTGACAGTATCAAAAGAGGAGAAAAGCAGCTTGCGGAATATGAGGAAAAGCTCGGTCTTGCAAAACGCTTTATGGAAATCAGTTCCGGAATTGCGGAGATGAATGTCATTATCGACAGTCTCAAAACCGAAGGCAATGAGGAAAAAATAAAGGCTCTGAAAGAGCTTGCAAAAAAATTATCTTCGGAATTATGATATAAAAAGAAAGGGGAGCATGAGTATGGCATTTGAAAGTCTTGGCGACAGATTGCAGGGCGTGTTCAAGAAAATGCGCGGCAAGGGAAAGCTTACGGAAAAAGATATAAAGGATGCAATGCGTGAAATCAAGCTCGCTTTACTTGAGGCTGACGTAAACTTCAAGGTAGTAAAGGAATTTGTAGCTGTAATTTCTGAAAAAGCACTCGGTGCCGAAATTATGGAGTCATTGACTCCGGCACAGCAGATTGTAAAGATTGTTAATGAGGAGCTTACTCAGATGATTGGCGGAGAGGTTTCAAAGCTTGAATTTGAGGAAAAAGGTCCTACGGTATTTATGATGTGCGGATTGCAGGGTGCCGGTAAAACAACGGCAACAGCAAAGCTTGCTCTAAATCTTACGAAAACAATGCGTAAGCGTCCGCTTATGGTTGCCTGCGATATTTACAGACCGGCAGCTATTAAGCAGCTTGAGGTACTCGGTAAACAGATTGATATTCCGGTATTCTCTATGGGTACGGAAACAGATCCGGTAACTATTGCAAGCGAGGCTGTCAAGTATGCAATTCAGCATGGTAACGATCCGGTAATATTGGATACTGCGGGAAGACTTCATATTGATGAAGAACTTATGATTGAACTTCAGAGAATAAAGCTTGAAACCAATCCTAAGGAAACACTTCTTGTTGTAGACGCAATGACAGGTCAGGACGCTGTAACAGTTGCAAAAACATTTAATACAAAGCTTAATATTTCGGGAGTTATCTTATCAAAGCTTGACGGTGACACACGAGGCGGTGCTGCGCTGTCTGTAAAGAAGGTAACAGGAAAGCCTATTAAGTATGCGTCTATCGGAGAAAAGCTCGGAGATTTGGAGCAGTTCCATCCGGATAGAATGGCATCGAGAATTCTCGGAATGGGTGATGTGCTTACTCTTATAGATAAGGCACAGGAAACCATTGATGAGAAGAAGGCGGCGGAATTGGAGGCAAAACTTAGAAAATCACAGTTTGACCTCGATGATTTCCTTAGCCAGCTTAAGCAGATTAAGAAAATGGGTTCTTTCTCACAAATACTTGGTATGCTTCCGGGTATGGATAAAAAGCTTTTGGATCAGGTTGATACAGAAGAAAATGCTAAAAAGCTTGTTCATATAGAGGCTATTATCCAGTCGATGACTAAGAAGGAAAGACAGAATCCAAAGATAATCGGAGCAAGCAGAAAGGTTAGAATTGCAAAGGGAAGCGGTACAAGAGTACAGGATGTAAATCAGCTTTTGAAGCAGTTCGAGCAAATGCAAAAGGTTATGAAGCAGCTTACGGGCAAAAAGAAATCCGGCTTGCTGAATAGATTCAGATTTGGTAAATAAGCTATATTATGCTTTTAATAAGCAATTAATTATATAGATACAAATATTTTGGGAGGTGAATTTAACATGGCAGTTAAAATCAGATTAAGAAGAATGGGTGCAAAGAAGGCTCCGTTCTACAGAGTAGTAGTAGCAGATTCAAGATATCCGAGAAATGGTAGATTTATCGAGGAGATAGGTACTTTCAATCCGTTGACAGATCCGGCAGAGATTAATATCGATGCTGAGGCAGCTAAGAAGTGGATTGGTAACGGTGCTCAGCCGACAGATACTGTAAAGGCTCTTTTAAAGAAGTCTAACATTATCTAATTAATGGAG
>USPO01000073.1 GCA_900556575.1 uncultured Eubacteriales bacterium | reverse complement strand
TCGCCTCCGGGATATGTAGGCTTTGAGGACGGCGGACAGCTTACAGAGAAAATCAGAAAGCATCCGTACTCTGTAATTCTTTTCGATGAAATTGAAAAGGCGCATCCGGATATATTCAATATCATGCTCCAGATACTTGATGACGGTATATTAACAGATGCTCAGGGCAGACGCGTAGATTTCAAGAACACCGTTATCATCATGACCTCTAACCTCGGTGCAAAAGAAATATTGGGTAATATCTCTAACCTTGGATTTAACTCCGAAAAGAATGAGAAAGAAAAGACCGAGTCCGAGAAAATTCATGATAAGGTAATGGCACAGGTAAAGAAAGCTTTCAAGCCTGAATTCCTTAACAGAATCGATGAAATCATTGTATTTGACAGACTTACAGATAAGAACATTGAAGAGATTGCTAAGCTTATGCTCAAATCACTTCAAAAGAGACTTGCCGACAATGAAATCACAGTAACCTTTACAGATGAGGCTATCAAGGAAATTGCCAAGAAGGGATTTGACCCGGTATACGGTGCAAGACCTTTAAGACGAGCAATTCAGAATGAAATCGAAGATATGCTTTCCGAAAAGATTATTGACGGAGATTTAAAGAGCGGAGATACAAAATCCGTAACCTTTACAGACGGTAAGTTTACGGTAGTATAATCTAAATACATGTGAGGGTACAGCAAACGGCAATTTTGCTGTACCCTCATTTTTCAACCACTCTCCTATTATCCTAACATAACCGAAAATTATTTTAATGCATTATACAGCATAAGCGCAGCATTACCCCTTGTAGCAGCCTCGGTTTGATAAGAGTCTTCAGCATTTGCGCCCTGTACCGCTTCAATATTATCCATAAATCCGTGATATACAGCCGTCAGGATATATCCTTTAGGATACCCTCCACGTTCTTCAGCTTCTGGTGTTAACCCTTTCATACAAACAAGCATTTTTAAAACCTGCTCGTTTGTCACATTGCTATCCGGGAAAAAATGTTTATCATCAATTCCGTTCACAATACCATCACTGACCGCTTGTGCAACATATCTTTCTGCCCAATGCCCTTTCATATCTTCAAAAGCCACGCTTATGTTTTCAGGAGTATTTTGCCCATGCTTAGTTCTATATATAACAGCTGCCATTTCTGCCCGTGAAATATTTTTCTTAGGATAAAAAAAGCCATCGTCATAACCTGTAATTATATTTTTTTCAGATAGTGACACTATTGCTTTGTCCATTGGAGTAACCCCTGCTGTGTTCACATCATTTAACGATTTATTTTTAGCACTTATTTCCGCAAGTGTTTGATCTAAGGTTTCTTTATCTTTCGCTAATAACACTATAATATTTCCGCCAACAGCTGCATCCTTTTCATTGGAATGAATCTCAAAATAATACGTTCCTGGTACAAATGCCTCATCATTAAACAATACACCGCTGCAATTTTCATTTATTGTTTCTGAAACTATTTTGGAAGTTCCGGGTTCTAATAGGTCATTTTGCTTTGTAATACTGACAGTACATGATGCGGAAGATTTATTATCAACTGACACAATTACATATTTATAGTCATCAAATACTTCAAATCTATCACAAAAGTATCCTCTTTCAGAATAAAACTCATTATTCGGATATGCAGTAAATGTTTTGTACTCTGAAGCACTTGCTGCTAAATATGTGCATAGCAAGATACATATTATCATTAATACTTGCAGTACTTTTTTTATCATATTGTTCTTAAGGTAACACATAACACCATCTCCATTCTACTTTTTATAACCACATTCAAAATATAAAAATTATTATTGAATATCTTACTTATCACTAATATTATTTAAGTTCTACATATAACGATGCATATCCATATGACTGATAAATATCATATAATACTTATTATTCAACTAAAAGTGTAAATCTATATGCATATTCAGTATAGTAAAATGATGACCTGGGAATATTATTAAATGGATTAGAAATAAGTATTCCGCATATTTCATATTTCCCCGGGGTTTCCGGTGCTTTAAGCGTAAAATTTTGTTGTGACAAACCTTGTGTTTTTAATAGCAACGGGGATGAACCATTAATATCAACTGCCTCCCAATCCATAAATACAATAGCAGCATATTCACTAAAATCATCAACGTTTCCCATAAGGAGATTCAAATCTATTTTTTCTCCCGGAGTCGCGTTTATTCCCGTAGGAGGCTTTTTTACGGAAGCTGCATTGTCAATATCATCATTTATGACAAATCCCGAAAAATTTATATCACTGATTGAGTTAGAGTCAATCAAGTAATCTTGCGCCATATAATTGTTTGAAGGAGTCTGCGACCTTCTTATTTCATAGTCCAAGCATTGACCGTATGAGTTTGTTACGGTTTCATAATCACACGCATACTGATTTGTTCCCGCAAATACAACCACTGTCAACTTATGTGAATAATCATCAAGCCGAATTTCATCACTTAAGAATAACGGCATTACTATTGTTGAAGGAGAACTTAAATCAAATACATACTCGCTAACAAATTCATTTGCCACCTTAAAATCAATTTCTTTGTAGTCATAAAATACTTTTAACATAAATTCGCCATCTACTCCGGTAAAATTACTGAATAAGATATTCAGCGGATAATCAATGTTCTCTGTTAAAATAAGTCCGTCATGCTCGTCTTTTACAGTATTATATACTTTTAGACTTGTTCCTGTTAATTCATGACTGAGAGCTATATTCATTGATGCCGTTTTTTTATCTATATATTTGATATGGGAAGTCATATCATTATTTTTTCTGAAAAAAACCTTGTATAAAAATGTTGCAGCCTCAGCTCTGGTCAAGCCACTATTCGGTTTAAACTCATTGTCCGGATAACCATTGATATATTCGTTATCAACGGCATAGTTTAAGCATATTTTTTGTATATTGGACAATGCTCCTGTATCAGTAAATGAAGGGTTTCGGCTAAAATTGTTTGCCGAATTTATATCATTCAAAAAATAAGAAAGAGTATATACCATATCTATTCTTTTTAATTCTTCATCAGGAAAAAAATTCATACTATCATTTGGAATAATATCCTTAATTATATTTATATAATTATATGCCCAATGATTGGCTGATACGTCAGTAAATCCGCCGATATTATCTGTCACAAAATTATCTAAGCCTGTTAATTCAACAAACATTTTTGCATATTCCGCTCGTGTAACTTTTCTGTCAGGCGATAAATCCCCATTACCATATCCATTTAAAATGTTGTTTTCAACCAAAACGTTCATTTCCGTATCAGACCAATGTGCGTCTACATTTTTTGTGTTTACAAAATATAGAAATGAGGTAAAAATGATAGATAATATTAACAGTACATGGACTTGCAAAAACTTATATTTTTTCATTTTTTAGCTCCTTATAATCTGTGCTGTCGCATTTATGCGACAGCACCTTTTCGCATATACAAAAAAGCACTCAGTCTTCGGTGATGAAGGTTGAGTGCTTATCAACTATTCACCGATTATCCTATCAATCATAGTCAGCAACTCCGCACGGGTAACTCTGTTGTAAGGAAGAAAATATCCATCTGCGTCGCCTTTCATTATTACCAATTCATTCGCAAGCCATGTATATTCAAACATTCTGCGCACATTACGCGGCACACTGCCGTGCATAGCAAATAATTCCTCATAGTCAGAATCCTTGAATATTTTTAATAATGACTCCTGTATCGCGTTTATATCGGGTAGTTCGGGATTTATATTCTCCCGCTCTTTTTTTAATTCAACAAGCGCTTCCGCTACGTGCATGCGTATTGCATCGACATTCGGCAAGAATCCGCCTTTATCCATCTCCTCATTCTCGGCATATGGTACATTGGTTTCATACGACACGGGCAGCTTATATATCGGCATATATATGTTAGCGCATTGTATATATCTCCAATACCACTCGCTTGTATCTACATCGCTGTATGGATTTTCAATCAGCTTATTTTCATTTGTGTTCTCCAAATCAAACGCCGTCGTAAGTATTTTTGCAAGCTCCGCTCGCGTTACGGGATTATTTGGTTTAAACGTTCCGTCAGGATATCCCGATACAATGCCCTTATCCTGCCACTTTACTATTGTGCTTTCCGCCCAGTGACCTTTTATATCGCTGAATGATTCCGATGCATTTGCAGTGACGGTCATTGCCAAAAGCAACGATAAAGCAGCTATAACCGAAAGTATTTTCTTCATAAGAATTCTCCTCTCCGAGATACAAGTTTAGAATTGTTAAATCTCACATTTTTAAAATATGCACCGCTTGTCAAGCTCGTATTGTTATTGTTTTCTTCAACACAAAACATTGCTTGCTTAGTAAAAAGATAATTATAACTCTTCTACATTACTTGGAAGAGTTTCTGAAGCTCTCAATCTGCACTAATACTCATAGCCGATACTGCTGCCATTGCAGCCAAACCCAATGCGATTGCATTCTTAATTCTTGTAAGTTTCATAATTATATGTCCTTTCTTCTTTCCAACGCTTATTTTTCAAAAATGACAAAATTCTCACATAAGCACTTTACAAATCAAGGAAAACCAACTATACTTATAGTAAGAGAAATACTGTATGATAATCAATCCTAAGTGCCTTAATTTATATAACCATGCCCATAAACATCTGAAATATAATAATTACATAGTTGCTTCGTATGCAGCTCCGCCAGCACCTAACCATGAACTTACTCGAAACTCATAACGAATATCATTTTTTACACCCTTCAAAGCTACAGGTACATCTGCGGGTTTATTTTCCAAAACAACCAAGGGTGAATTAGTGACTCCTTCTTTGTTTAAACTAACATTATATTCCGAGTATTGGAAATCAGATAATGTAAAGTACACAGTACCGTTCTTTGTAGCTTTAAAAGAATCTGTTGCACCTCCCACTCTTTCTGCATCAGCTTTTTTTACATAGATTCTCCCGTCTATGACCACCGAATTTGAGCTATATGGCATAGTTTCAGGAAACTCCACAGTTATATTAGAATCATATATTGTAACTATGGTACCTGTTTTTTCATCAATATATCTTACCGGTGTCTCTAATGATGCCTGTGATGTATCTACTTCCGATATTGCCGGTAAATATGTTACCGATGTCATGCAATTATCAGCAGCAAAAGCCGTCATACTCATAACAGATACAGCCACCATTGCAGCCAAACCTAATGCGATATTTTTCTTAAACTTTTTCATAGCAATTCAATCCTTCCCTTCAATAATTAATATGCCGTTACCGTATAATATCCATAACACTTTATTGTTTTAGGATTTGATGTGGCAATTTCAAAATAAAAATCGGATACTGTACTAAAAATAAGGCGTTTGGCAGGCTCTGATTCTAAACTTCCATTGCTATCTGATGTAAATGTATAAATCATTTTTGCACCGGAAGAATCTCTCATAGTTTCACCATTATTCTTATCCTTTACCGTAAATGTTACAGTACCTGTTTCTCCGTTAGTATCTACTTCAGATACATCCAAATAACATCTTTTGCTTGATGTTGTTCTATAGTATCTATCAGAATAGCCCCTGCCTTTATTTGAGGATATCCCATTCATAGTATCATCAAATTTGCCATTCGATAAATCCCATATTACGGTTGGTGCCCCTAAGTATGTTACATAGGTACTAATACCATCATCATTTTCAGGTACATTATACGCAGCAAATGCACTAATACTCATAGCCAATACGGCTGCCATTGCAGCCACCCCCAACGAGATAATCTTCTTAAACTTTTTCATAATAATCGTCCTTTCTTATTCTAATTTTGGCATTTATTTTTCAAAATCCTTGATATACAATTGTCTTAATCCGCACAATGTAATCAGAAATGCAATACTATCAATAAGTCTGTTAAATACAATCCCAAGCGAAATAATTATTACATAATTTATCACATCGGCAATTATCAGCTTAACCCCGTAAAAATATATTTACCATTTTTTTTATGTAGCAATCTATAATGGTGTTTGCCAACCTATACATTTTTATCTCCTTTCTATTGATTTGATTATAATACGAATGCAAAACTTTTTCAACCCGTATGTGACAGCTGACGCAAATAGTGTGACAATTGACGCAATTTCTCGAAATTCATGTACTAATCACACATAAGATGTTTAAATGCGGGTATGATTTAATATGTTTTCTCTTTTTGTATGTAATGAAAAGAATCAGCCTTATGCCTGTTATATATTTCTTGATATAATTATAGCATTAAAAAATGCCGGCGTCAATGAAAGCGCTGGCACGAATGGTCAGTTTTTAGGCATAAAATGCAGCTTTTTGATTTTTTATAAGAATTTTAATAAAAGACAATTAAAAAAATATAGAAATGCGCCGGAACATATATGTATAACAATGTTATACATATATATCCACACAAAAGCAGCCGTTTTCTTCAATGAAATCAATCATTCCATGGCGAGATTTTATAATGCTTCTTACATTTTTTATACCGTAACCATGATATTCTTTATCGGATTTTGTTGTGTTTAGCTCTTTATTAGTATCCAAAACGGATTTATCAATAGAATTTTTCATAAATATTGATAAATACTGATTCTGTTTCTGAACATCTAATTCAATATATTTCTTCTCGGAATTTTTAGAAGCTTCTATTGCGTTATCAAACAAATTACCGAAAATAACGGCTATTTCATCTAATTCAAGTTTATCAAGAGAACCGTTCTGTACCCGCGTTTGTACTCGTATACCAAATTTATCGCATACTGCTATTTTAGCGTTTACAATAGCGTCAAAGGTTTCATTATCTGTTTTAACCAAGTTTTTGATTGTGTCCAGTTGATTTTGAAGAACAGTTGATACATACTGTTCAGCTTTGCTTACATCATTTTGCAATAATCCTCTTACGGTTGTAAAATGCAGCAGCAGGTCATGGCGCATACCGCAAGTCTTTTTGTATAAACTTTCTACATCATTCGCATATCGTTTATCATTTTCATATTTTTGACAAATTGTATTTTTCTCTGTTTCTATCTTTACGTCTTTGTTTATTTTTATAAATACATAATAAGTAAGAATATTTGCTAACATAACACTGACTGTTGCCAAAAGAAGCTCACTTTTTAATTCACTGTATTGTAAAAAAACTTGCATAATGCCGACCATTGACATTTCCGCAACAATAGGCATAATAATAATCACAAGCATATCACGGCGTTTGGCAAAAATACAAATAAAATCCGAGAAGCTCACTCCTTTTGGAGGAATATTTTC
>USPO01000072.1 GCA_900556575.1 uncultured Eubacteriales bacterium | reverse complement strand
TGGCTGGCAGGATATGATAAACACAGAATTTTCGTATTCAAAAAAGGACGGATTGGGCAATAATATTATATGTCAAGTATCAACGGAATCAACACCATCTATTGCACCGACATTTTCTCCCGTTCCGTCCGATACCGCCGCACCGACATCTTCACCTGTTCCCTCCGATACCGCCGCACCTACACAGACTCCGGACGAAAAACAATGCATAAAAGTCATTGCAGAATATGACGGTCATGGAGCATTAATCAATGTAACAACAGAAACAATAAATATTTCCGATGCTGTAACAGCAGAAAATACTCCGAATAAAAAAGTATTTTATTGGAAGTCATTAGAAAGCATGGAACCGATTGAAACATCTGTTTCCACACCATTCCCAACAAAAGAACCTAACCTTTCAAATGCCGACTATATATTCACTTTTGGTTCAAATAATGATATAGGAAACGAAATTAATGTAGGTACCGAAACAGTATATGGAAAACAGGTGAATGGAATGACTTACGGTTTTTACGGTCTAAAAGGCTCTCCCGATGTATCGGACGGACGAACGGACGGATTTAAATATTCAGATGGCGAACCCTATACTGTACTTAAAACAGGCAGCATAAACGGAAGTACATATGTTGAAGCCGATTACAGCAGCTATGATGAAGATACCCTCAATAATATGGCAGGCGGTAAAATGCCGATACGCTTTTCGGCGGAAGCGGAAGAACACAAATACTATACTGTAAGTGCAACAATAGTAAATACCAGCTCTACGGAAAATGCTGATGTTACTCTTTACAGTGAAAAGCGCCATGCAATCTTATCCGGCTATAAATTAAAACCAAATGAGAGTATTACAAAAACATGGAATGTAAATCTTGAGTCCGTAGCATATTTGAGTGAGGATAATCCGCGTTCGGATACACAGCTTAATTTTGCCGTTGTAGGTGATAATGCAGGTCTTTCAAAAATAGAAATAAAGAAAAATGATACCTTTGGAACTACCGTATGGATGGCAGATGATTCAACAGGCTTTGATCAAACTTCATTCATTCCATATTATCCTCTCCGTAATTACGGAGGTGTTGGCTCTCTTCTGACAAAGTACCTAAATCCAAATATTGCAATATCAAATCAAGGCGAGAGCGGACTCGGCGTTACCCGTGATGAAAAACACTGGAATAACATAAAAGCCCATGCAAATACGGGCGATTATATTTTCATACAATACGGATATAATGACCATTCAACAGATACTCATGTCAGCGGACTTGAAAAATATTATGATTTCGCAAAAGAAAACGGAATGAAGCTCGTTATCATAAGTCAGACCGACCGACGAAATACCTCTGTAAACTGGGACGGTACAAATAAAAAATGGACTGCTTCTATGAGCGGCTACGCTGCCGCCGATAAAAAATTTGTCGATGACAAAATATCCAACGGTGCAAAAAACATTGCGTATATAGATCTCAATACACCATATGTTGATTGGATGAACACAGTCGGCGATTCTGTTTTTGAACAGCGTAAAAAGGCAGGCTTCGATGACACTGAAATAAGCAATATGTCAATGAATTATTACTATATGGCAAGCCGCACCGAAGGAATTGATACAGTTCATATAAATGATTACGGTGCAGACCGTGCCGCATATATTATTGCGCAGCAGGTAAAAAGTATTGTTGAAAAAGGAAGCCTTGAAAATGCATCCGAAAACGAAAAAATACAAGCTGATACTCTGCGTATTCTCTACGAAAATATGCCGTCATTCAGCCCAAGTGAAGTTTCCGATGAAACAGTTGCAAAGGGCTGGGCAATAAACAGTGAATATCCGAATGTCTTTCCGGGAAACGTTTCATACAAATATCCTGTAATGATTAAATCGGCTGAAATAGATAACGGTATATTAACAAATATAACCGTAAAAATACAGCAGGAAGGACTGCCGAAGTATGCAATAGGCTGTGCCGATATTTTAAATCCGGATGAAACAGTACGAGAAACAGTATATACATCTTCCACAAGTCTTAATGAAAATATGCCCCACATTGACACAAGCAATACAACTTACGGTCAAATTATAACCATGAATTTTGACAATATATCGATACCTCCGGATTGCAGCTACAGGCTATATATTAAAGGTATCGATAACGGTCAGGAGCCTTCTTTATCGGATACAATGTATTCTTCGTATTATACAGAACCTCCAAAAATAATTGAATCGCTCATAAACGAAGAATTTAATTACACACAAAACAGCTCTATAGTAAACCAAGGAACACCGAAATGGGAATTTGCCGGAAGTGCAAGCCAAAAATCATATAAAACAGCAATTAAGGACAATGAAAAATGTATAAATATTTCGACAGACGGCAGCGGTACATACAGCCTTTGCAAGCAATTTTCAAATTACACAAAAATTACCGATGGTAAGCTTAAATTGCATCTGCAGCTAAATTATTTATACGGACGTTTTATTATAAAGCTTAATCAAACCGCAAAAACAGCTTCCTATATGAATGGACTTGAAGCATTAACCGTCAATGACGGAGAAATTATTCTTCCCAATGGTACATCCGCCGGGAATATAAAAACAGGAAAATGGACAGATATAGATATTATTCTCGATATTGACCGCGGAACAGAGACTATATACATTGCAGGTAATGACGGTATAAGCTGCAATATTCCAATGCTTCAAACATCAAATAAAACCGATGCCGAAAAACTTCTGCCTATTACCGGAATATCATTTACATATGTTCAAAACCCCAGTACAATTGTTGCTTATCCGTTCGATGCATATATTTCGGAACTAATGCTCGATAAAACAGAAAATGATACTCCGCAAATCAAGATTCTTGCAGAATGTGATAACGGAATAATCTACGGCGGCGGTACATACAATATAAACTCCGATGTCACACTAAGTGCCGCACCGGCTAATAATTATGCTTTTACGGGATGGTATATAGGCGAAAACCTTTACTCCTTAGATAATCCGCTGATAATTGAACGGGTACGTTCGGATATATCATTAACCGCTAAATTTAAAGAGGTTGATTTTGACAATGATACAAGTATTAAAATAAAGGAAAATTCCTCTAACATAACTCAAATACGTCAAAGTGATATATGCGTTTTGGAAAACACCGATGAAGAACAAATAAAAAATGAACTTCAAAGTAAATATGATTTAAATCTGTCATACTCCATAAATAACGATATTCTTACCGTCACATCTCAAAACGGAAAGACGGAAAGGACATATAAAATAACCTATGTAAAGGTATGGGATTTAACAAAAGCTGTTTCGGAAAAAATGCCTGTAAGTGAATTTAACTATAACGGACTAAAAATCAAAGGCAATGAAACAAGTGATTATCTTGATACAAGTGTTGGTATGCATTTTAACGGCAAAACATCTTCGGCAAACAGATACATATCATATATTCCGGAAATAGACGGTATTTTTGAAATAACCGCAAAATGTGCATATTCCAAAGGTTCATTACAGATAACAACAAGTGACAACTGCAGCGGAGGTTATGCCATAGAAAACCTGAAAGATAATAGTGAATGGAAATCCGGTACTGCTCCGGCAATTAAAAATACAGTATATTATTTATACAACGCTACGAGTGGTATGGAAATCAAAAAAATCATATTCACACCTAATGAATAACATATGGGGCTGTCACAAAACTCTTTGAGTTTTGAAACAGCCTCATCTCTTTTTTTATATTCTAAACTTCTTAAAACACTACCTGTATTAACAGCATATAGCAAGCTGTACCGACAAGCACGCTTAACAGTGAATTTTTCTTCCATATCTGCAATGCCGCACATAAGCCCACAGAAATAAGCTGCGGCAGCCCGTAGGGATAGGACAATACCGTAGTATCTTTAAGACAGTATACCACCAAAAAGCCCATTATTCCGTACGGCAGAACCTGTCCGAGTCTTGTAATTATATCAGGCACCTTTGCACCTTCAGGAAATACAAAAAACGGCAGACTTCTTAGCAAAAATGATACTCCCGCAATTATAGCAACGATTATTGCCGAATGTGACATACTATTCATCCTTTTCATCCTCTCTGTCTTTTTTACTTCTTCCGTTAAATTCCTTTTTAGGTGTTCTGTCAATTGCCGACACAATACTCAATATAATCATTGTCGGAATAACAAAGTTATCTCTAAGGATAAGCAGCATTACTATTGAGAGTATTATCGAAAATACAGCAAATGCTCTGTTTTCTCCGCTCATCCATTGGTCTGCGAATATAGTTACAAAAAGTGCCGTCATTGCAAATTCTACTCCGTTTGTATTAAAGCTTGTGCTGCTTCCTATTACAGCACCTGACACACAGCCGACTATCCAATAGAAATGGTCCATTGCCGACAGCAAAAAATAATATCCATACCTGTTTACTCCCGCATTTCCCGGGTCTGACTCATTAAATGCCGAGGTGAGAGAAAATGTTTCGTCTGTTAATGCAGCTACAAGATAAAATCTGCCACGTTTAACCTCTCTGTATTTACCAAGCATTGAAAGTCCGTAGAAAAAATATCTTGCATTTATCGCAATCGTCATAATTGCTGTCGTAATAAACGATGCACCCGATGCCAAAAGGTCAACTGCCACATACTGCATCGAACCTGAAATTATAGTCAGTGCCATTACTCCCGCCCATATAAAGCTATATCCCTTCGCCTGCAATATTACGCCAAAGCCCATACCCATGAAAATATACCCCGCCATAACCGGCAGACTGTCCGTAAATGACTTTTTTATTGTTTTTTTATTTATATATTTCTTTATCCTGCTCATTTATATACTTTCCTTTTGTTTACATTTGCAAATTTCCAACTACAAGAGGGCAGGGGTAAATCTGTACTTCCCCTGCCCTCTTAATCTTAGTCCGATAATAATTATCTGTTAAAAAAATTATCTGTCGATGAGCTCATTCTCGGTCTCAATCTCTTCGAGAAAATATCATCACTGCCATTGCTCTGCATTGGCTCCGGTCTTCTCGGTGCCGAATACTGTGATGTGGACTGTGAACTTGCCGGCTGCTGTGAGCTTGAATATCTGCTGCCATAACTAGGCTGCTCCGGCTGCTGCTTCTTTTCTCCCTCAAGTCCGGTTGCAATCAAAGTTACCTTAATATCATCCTTTAAGCTGTCATCAACCGCCGTACCAATAATAATATTTGCATCCTGTGATACCATTTCACGGACTATTCCCGATACCTCGTTTACATCTACAAGCGAGAATTCACTTCCGCCTGTGATATTTAAAAGTACGCTTGATGCACCGTTGATATTTGTTTCAAGAAGTGGGCTTTCAATTGCTGCATGAACCGCATCCTGAGCGGCGTTTTCGCCCTTGCCGTATCCGATACCCATATGTGCAACACCGCTGTCCTTCATAATAGTACGAACATCAGCGAAGTCACAGTTCATGATACCCTCCTGAGTAATAACCTCAATGATACCCTGAACGCCCTGACGGAGTACATCATCGGCAAGCTTGAATGAATCCTTCAATGTTACCTTCTTATCAGCAATCTTTAAAAGAAGGTCATTAGGAATTGTTACAATCGCATCTACCTTGTCCTTCAATGATGCAATACCTTCCTCTGCATTCTTCATTCTCTGCGGTCCTTCAAAGAAGAACGGCTTTGTTACAACTGCTACTGTAAGTATACCCTGTGACTTTGCAGCCTCTGCAATAATCGGAGCAGCACCTGTACCTGTACCGCCGCCCATGCCGGCTGTAACGAATACCATATCAGTATCCTTGAACAGGTTCTTAATCTCGTCCTTTGTTTCCTCAGCTGCCTGACGTCCAACCTCCGGCTTTGCACCGGCACCGAGTCCGCCCGTAAGCTTTGTTCCGATCTGTAATACAGTCGGAGCCTTTACCATTCGGAGCTGCTGCAAATCTGTGTTTACACAGATAAATTCAGCCTTTGTAACTCCTGCTTCAATCATTCTGTCAACCGCATTGTTTCCTCCGCCGCCGACACCGATAACCTTTATTCTTGCACCTTCAACCATGTTGTTTTCTTCTAAATCTATAGGCATTACCATCATTATCCTCCTTCGTAGTCCGGTTCTCTACCATTATACGCATTATATATTATTTTACTATTTTTTTTGCAATCTTGCAATAGTTTTTTAGAATAAATTTTCTTTTTTGTCCTAAAATTTTTCACAAATTTTTTTGATTTTTTTGTATACTTTTTTAGAATTATTTTTTCATTGCATATTGCATATTTAAGAAGTATACACGGCACTGCCCGATTTCGATAAGTCAATTGTTCCCTTTGCATCTTCGGAAAGTTCATTTCCGGTAACGACTGCGTTAAACATCCTTATCTTATGGTCCAAATCCACATTTCCGCCGCATAGAGCATCTATTCTGTTATCATATCCAAACCTTATATTTGCCTTGTCCTCAACATTTATATAGTCAAGTTTACTTACCATATCGAGCCTGCTCATTGTTTCAAGACAGGTTTCCAAAATCTCAAGCCTTTCATCATCACCGTCCGCAGCGGTAATCTTTTCTCCTATCCTATACTTTGAAACCGGCAACCCCTCTATCTTCGGCAGTTCATCACTGTTAAACTCATCACCGTCCGAAAGTATCTTCAGCTGAGGGTCAACAATAACGTTCCTACCGTTAAGCTCCAGCCTTGCCGCCGGAGTACATTCTGTAATATTTACCTTTATTTTTGGCGGAATCAAAAATTTTGATACCGAAACACTTTCTATATAATGTAAGTCTTTCAGCATTTCCGCCGCATTCTTATCCGAAAATGTGATAAGATTTTTTCCTACCGCCGAATTCATTCTATCCTCAATATCGCTTGATTTAACAATATTGTTCCCGGAACAGCTCACTCCTCTTATATTTAAAAGCGGAGTGAAGAATAGAACTATTAACACAATAAGTGCAATTGATGCGGCTGCAAGTGCTGTTTTTATCCTTGCCGCTTTTCGTTTTGCATATTCTCTTTTCTTATGTGCCTCACGCTTTTTCTTTTCCTCAATACGCCTTTTTGTAAACTCTCTTCTTTCACTTTCTATATCATATCCGGAAGGACTTTCCGGAACTTTTCTGCCGTATCCGCTTCCACTTCGAGAGTTTTTATCCCTCGGTGGAATATATTTACTACCATTATCCATAAAAGTCATCTATCCTCAATCCGATAGGACAAAAAGTCCCGCCGGCTTCCGTATATGCTACACCCGCCTTATGCAAGCATTACATTCCCTTAATTTCTTCTCTATTTCCTCATAGCCGCGGTCTA
>USPO01000071.1 GCA_900556575.1 uncultured Eubacteriales bacterium | reverse complement strand
GCAATGCATATAAGAGATTTTTCAAAGGGTGTTCAAGATTTCCGAAATTTAAAAGCCGTAAATTTTCTGCTCCGTCCTTTTATCATGATAATGTGAAAATACAGTTTACTAATACACATATAAAAGTAGAGGGATTTGCAAAGTCAAGAAAAAAGAACAAGCAAAAGTTGAACTGGATTAGACTTGCGGAACATAATAAAATACCTACAGATTGTAAGTATACCAATCCTCGCATTAAGTATGACGGACTAAACTGGTATCTTACAATAGGTGTTGAGAGTGAAGATTCTATTATTTTTCCGTCAAATGAGGGTATTGGAATTGATTTAGGGATTAAAGATTTTGCAATATGTTCTGATAGAAATAAATATCAGAATATTAACAAAACGCAAAGATTTAAGAAATTAGAAAAACAAAAACGCAGATTACAGCGTAGTATTTCTCGTTCATACGAGAAAAATAAAAAAGGAAAGGAATACTGTAAAACAAATAATGTAATCAAAAAGGAAAAGCTTTTATTAAGGTTAAATCACAGACTAACGAATATTCGTCATAATTATTTACATCAAATAATCTCTGAAATAGTAAAACGAGAACCAAGTTTTATTGTATTAGAGGATTTGAATGTAAAAGGAATGATGAAGAATAAGCATCTTTCTAAAGCAGTACAGCAACAAGGTTTTTACGAATTTAGGCGACAGATTGAATATAAATCAGCATGGAATAATATTCGTGTAATTATTGCAGATAGATTTTTCCCAAGTTCTAAACTATGTAGTTGTTGTGGAAATATCAAAAAAGATTTAAAGTTATCAGACCGCATTTATAGATGTAAATGCGGAAATGTGATTGATAGAGATTATCAGGCTGCTTTAAATCTTAAGCGATACGGAGAAAATGTTATAAAACAATCTGTAGCGTAACATATTCAAGTTATTACAGATATGTACTGATACGTTAGTCAGGAATTTACGCCTATGGAGAGTACAAGAACTTGTGAGTAGTATCTGTTTCGACAGTACAAAAGCATACTCGTTGAAGTAGGAATGAAACATAAAGGTTTATAACTTTTTTTTAGTTTTCAGTAACGGGGTAAACAGTGTATAACAAGCATTTGGAAACATTTATTCGTGTTGCGGACTTGGGCAGCTTTTCAAAAGCGGCAGATGCCTTGTATATATCATCTACGGCTGTGATAAAGCAAATAAATCTTTTGGAGCAGGAGCTTGGTGTACAGCTTGTTGAGCGCACACATAGAGGAATAAGACTTACAAAGGCAGGACGCTCAATTTACGGGGATGCAAAATATATGATACAGTATTCAAAAGACTCGCTGGTACGGGCAAAAAATGCAATGCAGAGTGAGGAAAAGGTTATTAGGATTGGAAGCTCTCTTATGACACCTTCGCAGTTTATACTTGAGCTGTGGCCTAAGATAAAGGAATACTGTCCTGATATTAAATTTAAGATAGTGCCGTTTGACAATACACCCGAAAATGCAAGAGAAATACTTGCAAATCTCGGTACGAATATAGATATTGTATCGGGGTGGTTTGATGAAAATTTTTGGGGTTATGGAAACTGTGTTGCACAAAAGCTTGAAGATGAGCCTGTAAAATGTGCAATGTCTGTAAATCATAGACTTGCATTTAGAGATAAAATTAAAATAACAGATTTATACGGTGAAAATGTAATGCTTATAAAGCGAGGATGGAATAAGCATACTGATGCGATTCGTGATGAATTATGGTCGGAACATCCTCAGATAAATATAATAGATGTTCCTTTTTTCAATGTTGAGGCTTTTAATCAATGTGAAAGCGGGAACAATATTCTAATAGGATTTGGAAAGTGGGAAAATGTTCATCCGCTTTTAAGGTTTGTTCCGATAGAGTGGGAATATAATATTCCGTTTGGCATTTTACACTCAAAAGAGCCGACACCGCCTGTAAGAGAATTTTTGAATGCGGCGGCAAAGGTGTACAACTTATAAATATAAGCGCTCGTTCGGGATATACCCGGATGAGCGTTTTTCAGTGTAAACCTTTTACTTATAACTAATAAACAAAACGGTACTTCCGTTTTAATAAAATATATGTTACAATATAGGTAATAAAAGAGATAATGATAAGGAGGAAAACAATGAATAACTTTATTTTTGAGAACAGTACAAAGGTATACTTTGGAAAAGGTTCTGTTAAGGAATTTCTTGCCGATAATTTAGAGTCTTACGGAAACAATGTAATGCTTGCTTACGGCGGAAAGTCAATTAAGGAAAACGGTATTTATGATGAGGTAACGGAGATTTTGACGGCTGCGGGAAAGAACGTTATTGAGTTTTCCGGAATTATGCCTAATCCAACCTATAAAAAGGTTTTGGAAGGTGCAGAGCTTGCAAAATCAAATAACGTTGATGTTATTCTTGCCGTTGGAGGAGGTTCGGTTATGGACTGCTGTAAGGCAGTATCCTTGGCTGCGGCATATGACGGTGATATATGGGAGGATTACTGGGAGAAGAACGGTATAATCTATTTTGAGCCGGTTCCGCTCGGAGTAATCGTAACTGTCGCCGGAACAGGAAGTGAATGTAACGGCGGTGCGGTTATTACAAATGAAGATAAGAAAATCAAGACAGGACGTGATTATCCGAAATGCAATCCAAAATTTGCACTCATGGACCCTCGATATACAATGAGCGTTCCTAAGCTGCAAACAGCATCAGGAGGTTTTGATATATTATCTCATATAATGGAAACATATTTCAGTGAAACCGATGATGATAATGTATCTGATTATATTTCAGAGGCTTTAATGAAGAGTGTTATAAAAAATCTTCCGATTGCAATAGAAAATCCAAATGATTATATTGCAAGGAGTAATTTAATGTGGGATGCTACAATGGCGGAAAACAGAATTATAAAGCTTGGAAAGAGATGTGATTTTCAGGCGCATCAGATAGAGCATCAGCTCGGAGCGTATACGGACTGCAATCACGGCTGCGGTTTGGCAGCAATACATCCGACATATTACAGATATATTTACAAGTATGGTTTAACGAAGTTTATTAGTTTTGCTGAGAATGTATGGAATATTCCATCCGAAGGAAAAACACCGGAAGAAATTGCATTAAGCGGAATAAATAAGCTTGAAGAGTTCATTAAAAAAATCGGCTTGCCGACATCACTTAGAGAGCTTGGCATTAATGATAAGAATATACTTCCGGCTGTTGCAAAATCATGCAACGTTTCATTAGGAAGTTATGGAGATATGAGCAAGGAAAAGATATTGGATATTTTAAACGAGTGTTATTAAGGAGGAAAATGATGAAAAAGAATTTTATTACAGGCTTTGTTTCGGGAGCAGTTTTATTTTCGGTTGCGGGAGTGTTGGCTGCAAATATGGTCACTACACCTAATGCATATCCTGTTAAGCTTGACGGTAAGGATATTGATATTGAGGGATATAACGTAGATGATTATACATATTTCAAGCTTAGAGACATTTCCGATGCGGTTGGCGGTTTTGATGTTGATTTTAAGGATGATACAATTTTGCTGACTTCAAAGGAAAAGGGATTGAGCTTAAAGGAAGAAGGTATCTTCTCATCCGGAGGTACAGTCACAACACCGGTCGAGGGAGAATTTAATTCAACTACAAACTGGCTCGATTCGACTCGTGCCGGTAATACAGCTCATGTAGACCATGCTAATGTTCTGTATCAGATACCTGAGAATGAAACAGGATTGCCTATGGTATTTTTGCATGGATATGGTCAGTCAAGAATGGGCTGGATGACAACTCCGGACGGACGTGAGGGCTGGTCAACATCATTCCTCAGAAAGGGACATGGAGTATTCTTGGTAGACCAGCCGCGCAGAGGTGAGGCAGGCTCGACAGCTTCAATGACAAATGACAGTATTGATACATGGTCGGAAGAGTCTAAGGATTATATGCCGGGTGACCAGGCATGGTATACACATTTCCGTATCGGACGTACTGCACCGGAGAGATATGAGGGTTCGCAGTTCCCGGAGGGAGAAGAAGCGCAAAATCAGTTCTTCCGTCAGATGACACCTAACACAGGAATTTGATATGGCAGTAAATGTTGCGGCTATGGATGAGGTTATGAAGGATGTCAAGGAAAGGACAGGAAAGAAGAGTATATATGTTACTCATTCACAGGGCGGCAGAGTCGGCTGGGATGTTAATACCTAAAATGTAGCTGCAATAGTTGCAATAGAGCCGGGCGGCACACCGGAGATTGGTTCCGAACAGTATAAAAAGTTCCTTGATGCAAAGATACCGATGGTAATTTATTTTGGTGATTATATAGATAACGGTCCGGAAGATATTCAGTCGACATCATTCTGGAAGAATGTTCGTGATGCTGCAGTTGCATTTGCCGACAGCTATAATAAAGACGGAGGAAACTGTACTGTTGTAAATCTTCCTGATATAGGTATAACAGGTAACTCACATTTTATGTTCCAGGAGGAGAACAGCGAGGAAATTGCACAGCACGTTGAAAACTGGATTGCTGAAAATGTAAAGTAAGGAGCGGTTAATATGAAGGTAGCACTTGTAAACGGAAGTCCTCACAAGAATGGATGTACATATACGGCACTTTGCGAAGCAGCCAAAGCTTTGAATGATGAAGGGATAGAAACGGAGATATTCTGGATAGGGACTAAGCCTTTGTCGGGATGTATTGCCTGCAAAGCTTGTGTTAAGCTTGGTAAGTGTGTATTCAACGATACTGTGAATGAATTTCGCAGTATTGCAAAGGACTGTGACGGATTTATATTCGGTTCACCGGTACATTATGCCGGAATGAGTGCGGCAATGACTGCATTTATGGATAGACTGTTCTATTCGGATTTTTGCGGAAACGGTAATAAAACATTTTATATGAAGCCTGCGGCGTGCGTTGTATCAGCACGCCGCGCAGGAACAACGGCAACGTTTGACCAAATGAATAAATATTTTACAATACAGGAAATGCCGGTTGTTTCATCGAGGTATTGGAATATGGTTCATGGTACAAATGCGGATGAGGTTCATGAAGATGAAGAAGGCTTATATACTATGCGAGTTCTTGGAAGAAATATGGCTTTTATGCTAAAATGTATTAAAGCCGGATTTGAGAACGGTATTGAGTTGCCTGAACGTGAAACTCCGAAATTCACTAACTTTGTAAGATGAAATGGAGAGTAAAAAATGGGAAAGAAAGTATTAATCTTATCGGGAAGTCCGAGAAGAGGCGGAAATTCCGATTTACTGTGCGATGAGTTTATGCGCGGAGCAATCGAGAATGGAAATGATGCCGAAAAAATATTTATAAGAAGTAAAAAAATCGGCTATTGCATAGCGTGTTATTATTGCCGTGATACGGGAAAGGGCTGTGCTATAAAAGATGATATGGAAGAGATTATTGATAAAATGCTTGCGGCAGATGTAATAGTTCTTGCAAGTCCGGTATATTTCTATTCAATAGATGCACAGCTGAAAACAGTTATTGACCGCACGGTTTCAAAGTGGCGTGATATAAAAAATAAGGAATTTTATTATATAGTGACAGCTGCGGAAGACGGAAAGGCAGTTGCGGAGTGTACCATAGAATGTATGAGAGGTCTTGCAGTCTGTCTCAGCGGTTCAAAGGAAAAGGGCATAATTTACGGAACAGGTGTTTATGAAGCAGGTACCGTAAAAAATACACCTGCCTTTGAACAGGCATATATTATGGGACTAAATGTATAAGGAGGAGTTTATAGCTATGAAAAGAATACTATCGATTTTAATTTCTTTGGTAATGGTTATGTCTTTAGTGACAGGCTGTTCGGCGGCAGAAAATACACCAGAAGAAAATATTTCTAAGAATGACAGTGATTTTGTGCTTACAATGCAGATAGGCAATCCTGTTATGACTGTAAACGGTGTAGAAAAGCCGATTGATGATGAGGGAAGTACACCTGTTATAGTAGACGGAAGAACACTGCTGCCGATTCGTGCCGTTGTTGAAGAAATGGGCGGTTCGGTTTCATGGAATGGTGACACTAAAACAGTGACACTAAACTATGATTCAGATGAGATTAAGCTTGTAATTGACAGTACGAATGCAGAGTTGAACGGTGAAACACAGACGCTTGATGTTGCTCCTGTGATTATGAATGACCGCACAATGCTTCCGATAAGGTTCATTGCGGAAAGTTTTAAATTTAATGTAGACTGGACGCAGGAAACTCAAACAGTTACAATCACAAAGAATACAGCAGTTGCTCCGACAATAGAACCGACTCGCGTCCGGAAATAGCAAACAAACTTGACAATATGGCGGATTATGATACAGTATATAATTTATAATACAGAAAAAGGAAAGTATTAAGGTACTTTCCTTTTTCTATGTACTACATTTTAAAAATTGTTTTAACGATACCTCTAAGACATTTTGGCATTTTTACGACAACGATTTTCATTTTTACCTACTCCTTTCTACCATTTAAACAAACACAAATACCCAAAAAGCAGAAGAAAAATCATTTCGATTACCGCAATAATAGCCATAGGAAGAAATGCTCCCGCTATCACACCTGCACAAAATGACAAAGCCGCCAGCCCAACTGCCTTTGAACAACCTCTCATACAACAATTAAGCATATATCCCACCTCTGTAATCTTTTAATATATAATATGTAAAAGAAAAACATATGTGAAAAATATTTTTAAAAAACTATTGTAAGTTTATAACTTTTAATATATAATGCAATAGAGGGAGGTTATAGTTATGGAACAGGCTGTAATATGGATTTTGGGAATAATAGCGTTTATTATTCTTGAGGCAGTTACTTATCAGCTTGTCAGCATTTGGTTTGCAATCGGTGCGTTAGGCGGAATGATTGCGGCATTTTTGGGTACGAATTTCTATGTTCAAATGGCTGTGTTTATCGTGGGATCAATTCTTTGTATACTGTGTTTAAGACCGTTGCTGATTCCATCGGAAACTTGGCATTCGATGACTTTCTTTCCATCGAAACTACGAGAAATGTTGAAACAAATGCTCAAAGTTTGGTTGGTAAAGAAGTTTTGATAACAAGCGATGTCGATAATATCAGAGGCTTGGGAGAGGGCAAAGTTGACGGAAAAGTCTGGACTGTAAGAAGTATAGACAACTCTCATGTACTCAAAGGCGAAACGGCTGTTATCGAAAAAATTGAGGGTGTAAAACTTATTGTAAAGAGAAAGGATGATTAAAATGCCATTAGCAATTATACTTTTATTAATAATTATATTGGTGATTATTGTAGCAAATATCAAAATAGTTCCACAGGCACATTCATACATTATTGAACGTCTTGGCGGTT
>USPO01000070.1 GCA_900556575.1 uncultured Eubacteriales bacterium | reverse complement strand
TCCTGTTCCAAACACCGGTAATAAATTGCTTAATCTATACTTTGGTATAAGCAGCACTATTAATCCCAAAAACACTGCAGCCGCAATAGGTAAAAATATTCTGTTTACCCGACTGACAGCCTCCAGCCCCAAATATGCTCCCACGGATGCAGCCGCAGCCATTATTACAACAATTATTTCTGTGTTCATATCTCTTAAAAGAACTATCTTTACCGACTCCGGAAATATTCTCACAATCGGTGCAGCATTTATTATTAGAATTATTGTCACAATAATTCCTGCTATAACCTTTAAGGGTTTACCCCCGTTTATCTCTGCAATTTCTATAATATTTTTCTTTCTATTATATATTCTCATAACCGCACAGAAGAAAAGAAAAGCTATTACAGTATTATATAGAATTTGAATCCATGCCGCATTTCCGCTGTTCTCCACAACAGTTTTAGGAAATGTAAGCAGTACTTTAACAAAAATCAAATTTATCATTAGCGGAATAATAAACTTTTCAGAAAGCATAAAATTCTCCTTCCCAAAAATGTTTCACGTGAAACATTTTTGCCATAGCAAAAGTGAGTCGTTAAAATTCAAATATTACTGCCAATAAAATTTAAAACTTATCGGCAGTAATATACTTGATTATTCACTTTATTTATTTTCTTTTTATTTTCCAGTTGCGGCTCACCTTATTTTCATTACGTTTTTTCATTGCCTTTAAATATCCCGGTCTAAGCTCTCTTTTCCATATTGCAGACTCCATTAATGCATTTGACATACTTCTGCTGTTTCTCTTTAACATCGGCGACAAGAAGGGGACACCAAAACTTCTTTGCGATGCCAGAAAACATGAATATATAAATATTCCTATCGCTATTCCATATAACCCCAATACTGCTCCTAATGCAATAAAACAAACTCTTAAAATTCTTGAAGTCCAGCTTAACGAATAATCCGGAGTTGCAAACGAACCTATTCCTGTAATAGCAATAACTATTATCATCAAAGGGCTTACAATTTTTGCACTTACCGCAGATTGTCCCAATATTAAACCACCCACTATTCCCAAAGTTGAACCTATCGGACTCGGCATTCTTATTCCTGCCTCCCGTATCATCTCAAAAGATATATCCATTAAAAGCAGTTCCACAAGACTCGGAAAAGGCACATTTTCTCTTGATGCACTTATTGAATACAGCAAATATGTCGGTATTATTTCATGATGAAACAATATAACCGAAAGGTACATTCCCGGCAGCAGTATTGAAAGGAACAATGCCGCTGATTACCCGTGACATATTTGCATACGGTATTCTCAAATAATCGTCAGAAACCGCATGCAGCATTTCAAATGCGGTAGTAGGGAATATAAGTGCATGAGGACTTCCGTTTAATAATAAAACTGCACGTCCTTCTGTTAAGGCTCTTGCCGCTCTGTCCGGTCTTTCTGTGTACATTATCTGAGATGTGAGTGCAAAACTGTTTTCTTCTAAAAACATTCCGACCTCTTCAGAGGAAATAACATAATCAATTGATATGCTGTTGATACGCTTTTTTATTTCTCTTACCAAATTTGGATTTGCTGTTCCGTCCAAATACAAAAGTACACCTCTTGTTTTGCTTATGTTTCCGATTTTTACACCCTCGGCTATTAAATCTTCTGTTTTTAGTATCTTCCTTATTAATATAGTATTACTTCTCAGCATTTCCGCAAAGGCTTCCTGAGGGCCGTATATAGACTGTTCATTCTGAGGTTTATCTATTCCTCTTGAATTCCATTTACGAACATCCAAGACAAATGCTTTTGGGAAACCGTCAACAAACAATGCACATGACCCGAAATTAACCTCCTCGCAAATTTCGTCCATATCATCCGTCGGAGTCGCCTGAGAATGAGTTACAAACCTTTTTATAATAACATCACTGTTTTTATATTTTTCACCGTCACTAAAATACGGTAATTCAAGCAGACTCTTTACAATATTATCATTAACGGATTGAGTATCCGTCATGCCGTCAAAAAATATTATAAAAGCACCTCTTCCGCCTTTCATTGTAATTTCACGAATAACCACATCATTATTCAGCGGTACTTTGAAACGTTTTCTCATGTACGCTAAATCTTTTGTAAGTTCACCCGACACATATACCTTATCCGGCGCTTTTTTATTTTTCCTCACATCGTAAACCGCAGCTTCTTTTTTATCCCTAAGTATAAACTGACTTCTTTCCGATGGGGGAGTAAATTTAAATATATTCATATAGTTCACCCTGAATTTTTCTTAATACAATCATCTATTTCTTAAATATTCTTTTGTAACAATATTTTTTCCATTTTAATAAAAAATATACTCTTTCTTTGCATTAAATTTTTGTTTAACATTTTAAATGTTTCACGTGAAACATTTTTGTGAAATATTTAAAAATAAATTTTCTCTAAACGCTTTACAAATACAAAAAATATGGTATAATATTATATGTACATAACTTAAAAAGTTTCAAATAAAACATAGGAGTGTGATTGTATGGCGAAAGTAATTGCTGTTACGAACCAGAAAGGCGGAGTCGGAAAAACAACCACAGCTGTTAATCTTGCTGCCTGCCTTGCTTATGCCGGAAAGAAAACACTGCTTATTGACTGCGACCCGCAGTGCAATTCAACAAGCGGACTCGGACTTCAAAATACAGATTACGAGCTTACAGTTTATAACTGTCTTGACGATCCGGAAAATACAAAGAAAGCTATTACTCCGACACGTTATAAAAACCTCTCTGTCATAGCATCATCGGCTGATATGTCAGCTATCGAGATTGAACTTGCATATGAGGAAAATCGTGAGTATTTTCTTAAGGAAGCTATTGATACGATACGCAATGATTTTGATTTCATTTTGATAGACTCTCCGCCGTCACTCGGTATTATTACATTAAATATACTGACTGCGGTTGATTCTGTACTTATTCCTATTCAATGTGAATACTATGCCTTAGAAGGACTCAGCCAGCTTATAAGCACTGTTCGTGCCATAAAGAAAAAGCTCAATCCCAATATCGACATTGAGGGTGTTGTAGGAACAATGTATGACGGACGTACCAATCTTTCTATACAGGTTCTTGAGGAGATAAAAAAATATTTTCCGGATAAGCTTTACAAAACTGTTATTCCGAGAAACATAAGATTATCCGAAGCTCCAAGCTTCGGCGAGCCTATTATAAAGTATGACAGAACCTCAAAGGGAGCATACGCTTATACTGAGCTTGCCAATGAAATAATCAGAAATAATAAATAAATACATAAATAGAATCTATTTTTAATTTTCTCAGATAATTAAAAATGGTTCGGGCAAATAATATTGCTTAAATGTATTTCGCTTAGGAAAATCAAATATGAATCTGAGCATATAGAAAGGATGATTTTTGTATGGCAAAAAGAGGACTCGGCAAAGGTCTTAATGCATTATTTAAAACAGATGAACCAACCGATAATTCAAACGAATTAATAGACTCGGTCCCTCATCTGAAAAAAAAGCACCATACCGAAGAGCCGGAGGAAGAAGCTAAAAACCCGATTTCGGAAGTAAGCATTAATCTTATTGAACCAAACAGAAAACAGGCAAGAAAGAAATTTGATGCCGAAAAATTAGCGGCACTATCCGAGTCAATTCGTGAGCATGGAATTATTCAGCCTATACTTGTAATTCCCGCCGAGGAGGGAAGATATACGATTATAGCCGGAGAACGCCGCTGGCGTGCCGCAAAAAAAGCCGGACTCATGACCGTACCCGTAATTATCCGTGAGCTTTCGGAGATTGAGGCAGCACAGGTTTCACTTATTGAAAACCTTCAAAGAGAAAACCTGAACCCAATTGAAGAGGCAGCCGGATATAAGGCACTGATAGACGAATTTTCACTTACTCAGGACGAAATAAGCAAAAAGCTCGGAAAGAGCCGCAGTGCCGTTGCAAACTCACTGCGTCTGCTTTCACTCGGCGAGAACATAACATCTATGCTTGTTGACGGAGTTTTATCGGCAGGTCATGCAAGAGCTTTACTCTCACTTGATAACGAGGATTTGCGTCTTGAAGCGGCAAACCTCATTATTGACGATGACCTCAACGTACGTCAAACCGAGCAGCTTGTAAAAAAGCTTATGTCGGGCAAAAAGAAAAAAGAAAAGCCAAAGCCCGACGAAGAACTTATGGTTCAGCTTAATAGAATTTCCGATAATCTTTGCAGCCGTTTCGGAACAAAGGTACATATCTCACAAGGAGATAAAAAAGGAAAAATCGAGATTGAGTATTACGGCAATGATGACCTTGAAAGAATTTTAGGTCTTATGAGTATGTAATTAATATGTTTCACGTGAAACATTTGCATAATATCCGCCCGCCGATATTGTGCCGAATTTATTTGCGGGCAGAAAGGCTATGGAATTTTATATGGATTTCTATGTGTATATAGGATTAGGCATACTATTCATATTATTTATAGTAGTACTTGTCATAACCATATCTACAAGAAGTAAGCTCAACGAGCTTGATGATTACGCAGAAGACGGCGACCTTGCGGAAACTCTGAAAACATATTATCAGAAAATAAGTGACCTAAAGGTTATGATTCATGATTCATCGGACAAGGCACTTGAGGGACGAATTGCAGCCTGCGAAAAGCAGATCGGCAGTTCAATATCAAAGATATATGTTGAGAACTTCGACGCATTCGACGATGTAACAGGACGTTTAAGTTTTGCCGCAGCGCTTCTTGACTCAACCAATTCGGGAATTATTTTAACCTCCCTCTACGGTCACAGTTCAAGCAATACGTATATCCGCTATGTAGTAAACGGAGTTACCAGTGTTAAGCTGACAGAAGAGGAAATGACAGCTCTTGAAAAGGCAATGGCAGGAGAAAAGAAGGTGCTGAGCAGTGGCGAATAATAAAACACCAAACCCTAACACAAATCGTTCGCTGTTTCTTTATACGGCATTAATCTTTGCAGCAGCGATATTAATTATTATTTTTGCTTTTTTCGGACAGCAGAATATTAACAAAATGCAGCCTGAAACACCGGCAGAAACAGTTTCTCCTGCAGCAGACGGAATAACCCAAAAAGCTGCACAGGTAAGTGAACAGAATGCATTGCTCGTTACACAGAACGAAGCCTTGAACTCACTTAATAAAGAGCTTGCGGAAGATAAAGAAAACCTTCAGAAAGAAAATACAGAGCTTGAAATACATTATTCCAACGGAATAATTTTCTGCTCGGTATATCAATATATTTATGATAAGAATTTTGATGATGCGCGTGAAGCATTGAGTACAATCAATCCCGATTCACTCACAGACGCACAGAAGCTTATCTATACCAATTTAAAAAAGATTTTAAACTAAAGGAGTAAATATAAAATGTTAGACATTAAAATTTTAAGACAAGACCCTGAAAAAATTAAGGACGCATTAAAGAAGCGTTATAATGACCTTGACATCACACCGGCAATCGAGCTTGACAAGCAGAGAAGAGAAATCCTTGCAGAGGTTGAGAAGAAGAAGGCTGAACAGAATGCAATCTCAAAGAAAATCCCTGCAATGAAGAAAGCCGGCGAGGATACAGCCCCGATTTTCAAGGAGATGAAAGAGCTTTCAAACGAGATTAAGGAAGACGATGAAAAGGTAAGAAACATTGATGCAGAATTAAGAAACTTCATGCTCAGAATACCGAATATTCCGAACGAAAGCTGTCCGGTAGGTAAGGACGATACAGAAAATGTAGAATTAAGACGCTGGGGAAATCCGAGAGAGTTTGATTTTGATTTTAAGCCGCACTGGGATTTAGGTACAGACCTTGATATTCTCGATTTTGAAAGAGGAACAAAGATTGCAGGTACAAGATTCACAGTATATAAGGGCTTAGGTTCAAGACTTGAGCGTTCTGTTATCCAGTACTTCTTAAATACACATACAGAGCAGGCAGGCTATACAGAGATATTCCCACCGTACATGGTAAACAGAGATTCAATGACAGGTACAGGTCAGCTCCCGAAGTTTGAAGAGGACGCTTATAACGTAAAGAACAATGACTTCTTCATGATTCCGACAGCAGAAGTTCCTGTAACAAACCTTCACCGTGATGAAATCCTCGACGGAACAAAGCTTCCTATCAAGTACTGTGCATATTCGGCTTGCTTCCGTGCAGAGGCAGGAAGTGCCGGCAGAGATACAAGAGGTCTTATCAGACAGCACCAGTTCAACAAGGTAGAGATGGTGAAGTTTGCACGTCCGGAGGACAGCTATCAGGAGCTTGAGAGCCTTACAAACGATGCTGAAAGACTTCTTCAGGGACTCGGCTTACCGTACAGAGTAGTATGCCTTTCAACAGGCGATTTAGGCTTCTCATCAGCAAAGACATATGATTTAGAGGTTTGGATGCCGAGCTACGGACGTTATGTTGAGATTTCATCATGCTCAAACTTTGAAGACTATCAGGCAAGAAGAGCAAACATCAGATTTAAGGATTCACAGAAAGACAAGGCACGTTTCGTTCATACATTAAACGGTTCAGGTCTTGCAGTAGGAAGAACAGTTGCCGCAATCATGGAAAACTACCAAAATGCAGACGGAAGTATTACAATTCCGGAGGCACTCCGCGGCTACATGGGTACAGATATTATTAAGTAATTGAAATAAGATAAAAAATGTGCGTCAAAAAGCTGACGCACATTTTTTAATATTTATACTTAAAAACAATCTTATACTCTATAATAATAACATAATTATTATAAAAATTCAATACTTTTTTATAAAAAAATACAAATTTTTTTATTATTTATTAAATTTCATCAAACAAATTGACAATATTAGGTTTTAATTTTTATAAAAACACAAAATAAACCGTCAAATTTCTGGTCAAAAGGATTGACGGTAAATTATAATTTTATGAATATTTAAAGTCGAGTATAGGCGCCCCTTTGGGGAGCTGTCATGCGGAGCATGACTGAGGTCAACACTTTCTTGCTGGCTTGCAAGAAAGTGTAGCATAGCAAAACGAAGTTTTGCGTAGCGTCGCAGGGGGTGTATCGGGAGTTGGACATGCACGAGTGAAACAACGGAAATGTACCAATCGTAACAAATGTACAAAGGCGCCCGTTTCACCCCTTCCGTCACGCTTCGCGTGCCACCTCCCCCGGAAGGGGAGGCTAACGGGTATTGTTACTTTTAATATTCTACCTTTGATGCTTTTGAAATTATCCAACTTTCAGTTCACCCCCACCGTCATGCTTCGCATGCCACCTCCCCCAAGGGGAGGCTTTCATCGTATAAACCGTCAAATTTCTGGTCAAAAACCTTATAAACCACTGTATTTACGCTATT
>USPO01000069.1 GCA_900556575.1 uncultured Eubacteriales bacterium | reverse complement strand
GCAGATGAGCTTGCTGTATCATCAATTCCCGAGGGTGTGACCGAATTGAGTGCCGGCTCATCCATGAGCCTTACATATCAGGCTTTCCGTGAGGGAGAGGAATTTACTTCTCCCGATACGGTATGGAAGGTTTTTGAGAACGATGAGGAAATAGAGGACGGCTCGGTAACAATTTCGGATAACGGAGTTATATCGGCTCATCGCTCTTGTCCGGATAAAGATGTTACCGCAAAGGTAATTTCAACCGAAAAAGGAGAGGTAACAGGAGAATATCCGATTAAAATTAATGCCGTTAATTTTGATGAATTAAAATATGATACGCTTGCGCTGGAGGCGGAAAGTGAATATGTAACCTCACAGGAGCCGCTCAAATTGAACGTAAGGGCATACAAGGACGGCGAGGAAATAACTCTTGACGACGGTGATGTTTACTTTGCCACATATGATGAGAACAATATAAAGGAAATAGGCAGCAGATACATAAGGGTTGAGAATAATATGCTTACCATAGCGGACAATGTTGTTCCGCAGAATATAGTTCTCCGTGCGGAAAATGCGTCAGGTACGGTTTCGTCATCACTGCCTGTTCGTATCAAGCCGGCAAATGCCGTTGATATAGGAGATACGGGAACACAGGACAGACTGCTTGTATCGGACGGCTGTGAGAATGATATATCGGCGGCAAAAACCGAAAGAGGTTCATGGGACGGTTCGCATTATTATAAATTTACGTCGGCAGCATCGTTCAATGCCGTTGAACCTACAAGCGAGGACTTTTTGATAAGCACAGATGTTAAGTTCCTTGAGGACGGCGGCGGTTTCATGCTTAAGGGCAGCGGAAAGCTTGGCGGACAGATTGCCCTTAAAGGACAGAAAATAGGAAGAATAGGTTCGGGCGGAAAATTCGTGGCATTCTGCGGCGGTGATTCCGACAGCTGGTATCATATTGAGGTAATGGCAAGATGCGGTTCGGCATCACCTTACGGAAAGGCATATATTTATAAATATGACGAGGACGGAAATCTGGTTCACCCCGATACAAATGAAATTGGAAAGTGCGTTGAGGGTGTGCTTGATTTAAGAACGGTCGGCGGAGTTTCATTTAATTATGCCGAGGTACAGCCGGGAACGGGAATTGATAATTTCACAATTTCGCACATTGTACCCGATGAATTGAAGGTAAGCTTATCTGCATCACAGATATTTGCCGGAAGAACAACGCAGGCATCCGTTGAGGTTCTGCATAAGGGTATAACGATAGGATTTTTCCCCGAAAGTAAATTAGAATGGAAGATATATGATGCAAATAATGAAAATCCGATTGGTGACGATTATATAACTATTGATGAAAGCGGATTGATAACCGTTTCGGAATCCGCACCTGAAGAAACAGTATATATAAGAGCCGTTTCAAAGGAAAGCGGAGTGTATTCATCACAAATGCTTACAATAAAGGACAGTGATGTTTTTAAAATTACAGGTCTCGGAACAAATGAAGAGGGAAATGTAATAGAAGAAATACGAGTGGAAAAGAATGTTTTCTACGGCGGTGACGTAAGCTTTATTGTGGCGGCATATGGAGAAAACGGCGAACTTCTCGGAATTGCTTCGAGAAGCTATACGGATAACAAGCTTGCTGTAGGAGAAAACAAGGTTCCGGTTAAACTTGAACTGCCGGAGGGCTTTGCAAGCGTCAAGACATTTATATGGACCTCACTTTAATAGGAATTAATAAAAAAATGAAAGGAGCCTAAGCAATGAGCATTAAGCCGAATGCATATCTCTTTGCCCACTTTGTGGGCAGGGAGATGACTCCCGACAGTGAACAGGTATATTTATCTGTATCAAGGGACGGAATCAACTGGAATATTTTAAACAACGGAAAATGTGTGCTGAAAAGCCAAGAGGGAGAAAAGGGAATACGGGATCCATTCTGTGTCAGAAAAAGAGACGGTAATGGATTTTATATTATAGCAACAGATTTATCAATTCATAACAGGATTTGTAATGAAGAGAATATACAAAATGTATGGAGAAATGCAAGAACACGCTGTGAAGATAATCCATTCCCGGGCAGCCGCGATATAATGGTTTGGGAAACAGACGACCTTATACATTGGAGCAGAGGGCGGCTGTTAAGAGCCGCAGGTGAGAATGACGGCTGTGCGTGGGCGCCGAAATGTATTTATGATGAGAACAGGGAGATGTACATGGTATTCTGGGCATCTACATCGGCACATGACGGCTACGCAAGGCACAGAATATTTCGCAGCTATACAAAGGATTTAAAAAAACTGACAGAGCCGGAATTATGGATAGACAGAAGCGGAGCCGGACTTAATGCATTTGATATTATAGTATATAAGGACAATAACAGATATTACAGAGTTTTTAAAACAGACGGAATAGATATTGAAGGTGCCGATACGCTTGACGGCGAATGGACAAGGATAGAAAGCAACATAAGAGAACTGGCGGATAAGCACGAGGGTGCTGCTCTGTACAAAAATATCGAGAGCGGAGAATGGTATTTACTGCTGGACAGTCTGCATAAGGATTGCTGCGGCTATCAGCTGTTCGTAAGTGATGATATCGAGAGCGGAGTATTCCAAAAGGCAGCAGTGAAATTTCCTAAGAATATTATTTACAGGCACGGCTCGGTTGTTACGATTACGGATGCGGAGTATGAAAGACTGGAGGAACATTATGGAAATAAATAAAACAGCACAAAGACCGCCTATGGGCTGGAACAGCTGGGATTGTTACGGTGCATCGGTGAATGAAGAACAGGTGAGAGCAAACGCAATATATATGGCAGAAAATCTTAAGCAATACGGATGGAAATATATAATTGTAGATATTCAATGGTATGAGCCGGCGGCGAAGAGCTTTGAATATAATGAAAATTCCAAGCTTGCAATGGACGAATACGGCAGACTCATTCCGGCAGTAAACCGTTTTCCGACATCAGTCGGAAATAAAGGCTTTAAGCCTCTTGCGGATTTTGTACATTCTTTGGGACTAAAGTTTGGAATACACATTCTGCGCGGAATACCAAAGCAGGCAATCCGAAACAATACAAGAATTAAGAACTCTGTTCATACCGCAGCGGAAATAGCTGATTTTGGAAGCGTATGTGAATGGAATCATGATATGTGCGGAATAGATATGTCATGTGAAGCGGCACAGGATTATTACAACTCTATTTTTGAAATGTATGCCGAATGGGAAATTGACTTTGTTAAGGTAGATGATATTTCAAGACCTTATCACAGGGAAGAAATAGAAGCGATAAATAAGGCAATAGAAAACTGCGGCAGGGAAATAGTACTCTCACTTTCTCCTGGGGCCGCCTCACTTAACGAAGCAGAGCATCTCGGAAAATATGCGAATATGTGGAGAATGACTGATGACTTTTGGGATGAGTGGCATCTGCTAAAGAAAATGTTCGATTATTGCCGTGATTGGTTTCCGTATGTTAAGGAGGGACATTGGCCGGACTGTGATATGATACCGATTGGAGCAATAAGAATATGCAACGATATTGATAATAAATCGCATTTTACAAGAGATGAACAAATGACACTTATGTCTTTATGGGCAATATTCCGCTCACCTTTATTTTTTGGCGGTGATATGACGATGAATGATGACTTTACGCTTTCTCTTTTGCAAAATGAAGATATTATAAATATAAACAGGTATTCGTCATATGGCAGAGAAGTGTATAGAAAAGGAAATGAAATTATATGGGCGGCAAACGGATATAATAAATATTATGTAGCTGTATTCAATATCGGAGATACTCCGCTGCGTTCCGAATTTTCGTTGAAATATATAGGTTTTGACGATGAAGCAAAAGCAAGAGAAATTTGGAGAGGAGCGGTACAGCAAGGGGATATTATAAAAAGTGAGGTTGCTGTTCACGGTGTTTGTCTGTACGAAATAACATCGATATAATAAAGATAGTAAATCTGCAGAATGTAAAGGAAGGAGACAGAAGCGGATGAAAAAGTGTTTATCTGTTTTAACGGCTATGGCGTTGATAAGTACGGGCGCAGTAAATTTTTCGGGATTTTCAGCTGCCGAGGCGGCTGAAAGCATTCCGACATTAACTGTTGATGCGGGTGATAAACGTCACGAAATTTTGCATAGTGCAGCGGGATTTCTTTACGGAATATCAAACGAAAATTCACCGTCATCAAATACATTGACGGCTATAAAGCCTAAAATTCTTGCGACAAAGGGAGCGTTGGGAACAGAGCATCCTTACGGAGATGCACTTGATGTTGCAGATGAATTTTTTGAAAGCGGCGGCGAAATGGTTATGATGTACAATAACGGATACTACGGAAAGTTCGGAGTTGATGCCGAAACGAGCGAGTATGCGGAGATACTGAAAAACCAAATATGCCCTGCGGTTGTGGAATATAAAAATAAGGTAAGAGATAAATATCCGAATATAGATAATATGCTTGTATATATACCTATAAACGAGGGAACACCGAGAGTCATTGAAGGAATACGTCAGGATACAATAAATGACTCATGGAAAGCATATTACGATGCAATAAAGAGTGCGGACCCCGGAGCGGTTGTATGCGGTCCGAACAATGCGACCTATGGCAGCGGCTACGGATTAATGGATAATTTCCTTGAGTTTTGCCGTGACAATGATTGTTTGCCTGATATTATCACATGGCATCAGCTTGGTGATTCGGGATTTAAGGGAATAGGTGCAAATACCGAAAGCTATAAAAATATTTGTAAAAATCTCGGTATAGAAGAAAAGCCTGTTATAATAAACGAATATGCATGGTATACTGATTGCGGTGTGGGCGGCAGGCTTGTAAACTGGATGTCACGATTTGAAGAAGCACAGGTTTACGGATGTATGCCGTTTTGGCATCAGGCAAATAATCTGAATGATTTAACTGTGGGACAAAATGAAGGCAATTCCGCATGGTGGACGTTTAAATGGTATGCCGATATGGAAGGGCAGAGTCTGGGAGTAAGTGCAGAAAATACAGCTGCGTATACCGGATATTACGGTTTGGCGGCAGAAGATGAAAGCAAGAAAGAAATATCGATTCTTGCCGGAGGAAATGACGGCAGCGGCAGAATCGTTATAAATAATTTGAACAATTCGGATACATTTAAAAATGCATCAAAGCTGAAGGCAGAAGTGAAAGCCGCATATTATGAGGGAATAAACGGAGTTGAATATAATCCTCCGACAATAATGGAGGGAGTTTATGAGGTAAAAAACAATTCTGTTACAATTGACATTGACGATATGATGTTTTCGGCATCATATTATGTTGTATTATCGGAAACGGACGAGGATGTATCGGAGCCTTTAAAGGGAACGTGGAGAAAGGCATACGAGGCAGAGGATGCAGACTATTCGCCGTCGATGAGCGTTGAGGCATCGGGAGCAACAGCACCGTATTACTATTATTCGGGAAACGGCAGGGTAGGAGATTTTTCGGAAAGCGATGATTTGCTCCAGTATGTAATAGATGTACCCGTAAGCGGAAATTACAGGCTTGAATTTATATACAGCAACGGAGTGGGTTCAAACCCAAGTAATATGGATACTCATTCCCCGAAGAATTTAAGCCAGAATGTGATAATAGACGGAGCAGAGCCGCAGACAATAATGCTGCCGAATACACTAAGTAAAAATTCATCGGGCAGAGCGGATTTAAATACTTATTTGAGTGCCGGAAAGCATACAATAAAAATAATGAATGACGGCAAAGAAAGCGAATACTATCCAAATGAAACGGTAAAGCCTGAAATTTACCATGATTTAATGTATGTTTCATATAACGGTGCGGCAGATGGCAGAGTAAATATTAAGTACGAGGCGGAAGAGGCGGAGTATAACAACAGAGATGAAATCAGTAAAGAAAGCACCAATGCTGGATTTTCCGGAAGCGGATATGTAACGGGAATAAATAAGTCCGATGTAACCGACGGAGGAGGAATACGCTTTATAACAGATGTTCCGCGGAGCGGAATATATAAGCTAAGCTTCAGATATGCCGCATCGGAGCCGGGAGCAATAAATATTTACAGAGGTAACACAGCACTTACCCGTGACCGTTTTGTATTATCGGAAGAGACGGAGAATACAAATTTAACATGGAAGAATGCCTATGCGGCAATCTATCTCGAAAAGGGAATAAATATCATAGATGTAGGCTCGGACTGTGATTTGCAGCTTGATTATATGCGTGTTACAGATAACAGCACACAGCCGGCGGCTGAGGTCAAGGCGGCGGACGGAGCAGGCAATTTTGAAACAGCACATTCATTCTATGCCGGAACTGATTATGTAAAGGAAATTAAAGCGGAAAGTGATGAGGCGGTTAGGGAAGAAAACGGGAACTATATTGAAATTAATGTAGACGTACCGAGTGCGGGCAGGTATGAAATGCAGTCATATTGGTCAAATGATGACCTCGGCGGTCTGCATGATATAAGCTATAAGATAATTGACCGTTATGCCGTTGTGAATGTAAACGGAAATTCGGAAAAAAGATACTTCTTTGGAAACACCTATTCGGACGACAGCTTTAACGAGCTTAGTATACCGGTAGAGCTTAATGCAGGTAAAAATGTAATTCGCTTATATAACGATAATTCGTGGAATCAATACTATTGTCTGAATGATAATGAATATAAGCATAAGCCGGCAGATATACCGCTTGAAAACTATATGCCGAATTTTGAAAGGTTTGTATTTACTCCGGAAACCGATACCGCCGATGTGAACGATGAATATAGAGTAAACATAATGAGTACGGACGGAGGTTATGTAACGGCAGATAAGGATATTGTTCAAAGCGGAGAAAGCGTAAGGCTTACAATTTTGCCCGATGAGTTTAAGAGCGGCAGCTTAAAGAAGCTTACAGTCAACGGAATTGAAGTAAAACCGGACGGTGACAGCTATTTGGCGGAAAATGTATCGGGGGATATATCCGTTAAAGCTGAATTTGAGTATGACGGTTCTTCTGATTTGGATATAAACCCTGATGATTACATGAAGCTGAAAGGCGGAGTATTCGGCAGAGTTGAGTCGGACGGCGAAATCGAAAATCCTCCGTCAAATGCATTTGATGAAAGTCAGAAAAGCAGATATGCAGCGGAGGACGGAGGTTACTGCGGACTTAAATTTGCCGCTCCGGCATTTATAAAAGGAATAAAGCTTACAACCACAAGTACAAATATAGCGGCTTTGAACGGTGCAAAGCTTCAGATTTCAAATGACGGTGAGGAATGGACGGATATTTATACATTCGGAGGATACTGTGCATCATATCCGTCAGCGAATATAATAACCTTGGGCGACATGGGAAATTCGGCGGTACAGCTTTTGAAAAACAGTGTCGGATATATAAGACTAAAGCTTGAAAGCGGTGCGGATATTTCTGATTTATCCGTTTACGGA
>USPO01000068.1 GCA_900556575.1 uncultured Eubacteriales bacterium | reverse complement strand
GCCAAAGGGAATGAAATAATAATTTTTGCGCTGCAGCAGTAGGGTCAACAGCACATATTTCTATTCCTGTTGAATTAAGAAATTTGTTGTATTTTATATATGCCGGGTGAGTTGTGCTTATGTATGCACGCTGAAAAACAACATCATCGACTAGCTCGCTTTCGCAAATCATTTTAAATGAGTCCTTAAACTCACCAAAGTTTTTCGGTGTGGTGAATTTTGAGATATTTTCTAAATCGTAAAATACTGCGGTAGACATACAATCCCCCTTTCCGTAGTAAAAATTTAGGGATAGTTAAAAATGCAGCTTTGCTTATATAAAGAAAGCAAGCTGTCAGATTAGTATTCGCATCCCTCTTATATAATTATATAATAAATTTATAATATAGTCAACACTATTTTTTGAATTTTTCGTCGAAATTTGAAAATTTACAGATAAATTAAAAAATGTATTTTATATAAAATAGTTGACAAACCAATACAAGTTTGATATAATGATGTATTGAGAAAAGATAATAGAATTAAGGTTAAATTGAGGAAG
Source organism: uncultured Eubacteriales bacterium (assembly GCA_900556575.1). Lineage (GTDB taxonomy): Bacteria > Bacillota > Clostridia > UBA1381 > UBA1381 > UMGS1958. The sequence continues at coordinate 6,974 of USPO01000068.1, read as the reverse complement.
TTAAGATTAAGTATTATTTATACTAAATTGTATGGAAATTGCTATATTATGAATGGATTAGGGAAGGAGAGAAAATAAATTCATGAATAGAAAGTATGAAGTTCCTGAAATTAATTACTTACAATTTGACGATGAGGAAGAAATATTGCTTGCAAGCAGCAGAGGAAGAAATGCGGCGGACTTCATGAATGAGCATTTCTTGAACGGAGATGGAAACACAAAAACAGATTTAACAACAACTGTAAGAATACAGGATGTAAATGTTACGGAATAAAGGGAGGTTATAAGTACATGAAGTATTTTAACAGACAGGCAGCGGCATTTACATTGTCGTTGTCAATGTTAGCGGCAAGTGCAGCACCGGTATTGGCAGAGGGATCAAAGGAAATGGTGTCAATTCCGGAAGAAGATACAGCTATTGCAGGGACAAGCGGAACAGAGGCATATCGTCCGTATCTTGAATGGAGAGACAGAAATCAGTTTAATATGCCGAGTAAAAATGTTATTAATGTATATGCAAATGAGGGAGAAACAATTTTATTCGGCAGCAGTGTTGAAAAAGCTAATGACAGGAGTATTCAGGCAGTTGTTGAAAAGGATATTAAATTTACATCTTCTCTGGATACAACCGGACAGGCATATTCAGGTGCAAGTATAGCCGTAACATTGCCGAGCAGTGATAATACGGCATTTGATCCCACAGATAAGGGAAATGATATATTTGTTTCGGGAAGTGACTTGAGTGCCGAGGCAGACAAAGAAAAGGTATATTTATTTAATGTAACAAAGGATGGTGAGGGATATATTGCAAATCCTACTGAAGAAAAGAACGGTCCTAATGGTGTAAACGGTCAGACAGAGGGATACGAGCCTCTGAGCTTTACCGCACCATATACAGGAACGTATTCGTTTAGGTTTCTTTCGCCCGAATATACGGAAAGTGATTTGATGCCAACTGCTGCACCGATATCTATAGAAGAGGAGGAAGTTATAAGCAGCGATTTTTCAAATATGTATGATAAAGTGAAAAATAATCCCAGTGATTTATCAAAATATCCGGAATCGGTTGATGTAACCGCCGCTAATGAGTATATAAAGATAACTCAGGGTACCGGAGGAAGCAAAACAAGGAGAGGCTGGATAGTAAATAATAAAGAAAAGGAAATAGGAGGTAAAACATATAGTTACTGGTTAGAGTCAAACAAAAATACAACAAATAGTGCGGGATATATTTCTATAAATCCAAAGCATTATCCTAATAAAATAAGGATTAAGTGGGGATTTAATGCTGATAGAGCCGGAAGGCAGAGAGGTGTTTTCTTAAATAACAAGCAAATAAGTAAAAAAACATCTACGCAAGAAGGAGAAGAATATTATGAAACGGAAATATCAAATTTAACTCCGAATGAAGAATCAAGAATGCACTTTACAGAATTAGGCAGTGATCAGAAGGATGGCAAAACGCAAATATATTCAATAGAATATATTTATGATAAGAATTCTGAGGAAATGGATGCCGGAGCAACAATTCCTCCTGTGCCGACTCGTGAACCGCTTGACAGAACAATAAGTGAACAATGGGCAAATTCTCCGGCAGAGGTTGCGGCATGGGATGTTACGGTAGCAGAGGTATCAGGCACGGCATCGCCGGAACCAACGGCATCACCGACAGAGACGCCGGCAGCAAAAGCTATTGTTTGGGATTTTATTGATTTGGATAGCTTGAATACATCAAAGCCTGAAAGCGTTATTGCTGATGATAATAAAACTAATATTACTGTTAATAACGGAGAATATAGTAAAGACAGAGGAATAAAATTAAATAAGATAGGTGAAAAATTTGATAAAAATTATTTTTCTTTCAAACCGCAATACAGCGGTACATTAAAGATTAATGCAGCAGCAAGTACAGATACAAATGCAGTGATATGTGTAAAACAAGGAGATAAAGAACAAACAGTTTTAACAGTTGGTAAGACTTATACGGGTAGTGAAGAAGCGAGTGTAGAAGCGAATACGGAAGTTTATATTTATACAACAGGAGGAAATGCCTATTTCAAAACAATAACCTTTACACCGTCATATACCGCGGCAGCATTGGCTGCGGAAACGTCTGTTTCATCGGGTACAACATATACAGCAAAGACGGGAAGAGTATGGGCGGATGTAATGTTTTTAAATGCCGGAGCATATAAGCGTTCGATTTATCCTCAGCTTAATGTATTGACACAGGACGGATTTTTGTATAATTTAAAGCTTAACGGAATACAGCCGTACGGATTTTTGCTCTATTCAAATAACAGAGGATTTTTATTTGATAACTATAAGCTGTACACGGACGGCGGAAATACAAGTCAGCTGACACCGCTTGAACATTCATTCTTCAGTAAGGGAAACAGTGATGTAGGAACACCGCCGGTTCGTAATGAGGTTGACTCAAACGGAAATCCTATTGTTATAGATAATAAACAGGTTCAGTCAACAATACTCGGAAACTATGAGCCGACTGATAAAGATAGGGATTTCACACATAAGATGTTTTTTAATACTCCGGATTCCGAGGCACTAAAAGCATATACGGGAAATGAGTCGTTAAAGACAGAAAATGATTTTGAAAATGAAGCAGCAATTGTGCTAAACAATTTAGTTTATACAGGAAAAGGAAACTATCAGGATAATGAAGGAAACACACATTACGGTACAATGGGTGTCGGAGGTGATTTCAAGGTTACATTAGAAGATGAAGATATTAAAAAACTTAATGCTTTGGGAGCAAAAAATATAAGTGTAACCTTGGATTTCAGCGGATATAAGCTTGATGATAAAAACAAACCTATTACAGCATATAATAATGATAAAAAGAGATATGAGTGGCAGACGAACAGTGGAGATGAAGAAAGTGATGCTGAAAAGAACAATATAGTAACAATAACAGCAACAATTATTGACGGTACTAAAGAATATATACTATCATGGGACGGAATGGACGCATACGGGAATGCTGTACCGGCGGGAGAATATGGAAATAATATTAAATCATATGTAGAAATGGGGATGGCACATTTCCCGATTCTTGATGCAGAGCATAATCCTAACGGTATTAAGATAAAAATGGTTAATGAAATAGGAAATATTACGGATAGAGATAAAGTGTATTATAACAATCAGGCAGAAAGTCCGAGGATTAACTCGAATGCCTCGACGGTATGGTATTATGCCAATCAGGATAAAGATAAGTATCCAAAGCAAATAGGAGACGGATTGAATAAGCTCGGAGGAGTATCTTCTAATTTTTCAAGCGGAGAAAGTGATGGTGCAATGAAATTTGGAGATTACGAGGACGATGAACCGGCTAAAAATCAAAATACAGAATGGGGCTACGGAAACTTTACCGCACTGGATATATGGACAAAATATGAGGTTAATCAAAAGGCGTCTGTAACAGTAGGCGTAAAAGAGCCGGAGCAGGTAAATGCATATTTATCATTCGTTGCGGAAAATGGTGAGATAACACCATCTTCGACAGATACACCGTTTAATAAGTCACATCTAAAGTATGCCGGATCTTTAATTAAAGAGGATTCTTCAGTAAGGGGAGAGTCAGAAATATATGGAAATACGATTTCTACCGGATTTAGGACAAATATAAAAATAGATTCATCGGCAGCTGATAAATATATAAACTGGGAAGTTACAATACCGAATCCGAGCAATACCGAAAATAATAAATTGGGTGAAAGTTATATAAAAATTCCTGAAGGAACAAATGAGTCTGATTCAGTGATTGAAGCAGCAGAGCTATATAATTCATTGTTCGGTGTGTTTGAGGAAGAGGAAAAGCCCGATGTTGATAATTTTACAGATGATGCAGCAGGAGATGAGATATCTTCGGCTGTTTCGGATGTGACTGACAATGCTGTTGATATGGGAAATAATACAGATGATGAAATTACCTCGTTTGGAGATGAACAGGTGCAGTTTCTTTTAGAGTCGGAGGAAAATGATTCCTCAGACAGCAATAAGGGAAACTATCTTGAAGAATTTTCGTATGATGCCAATAATCCTGTTATAACAGACTCTGATGGTACGACTTATAATAAGGGCAAGATATACAAGTTTAACGGATTTTCCGGACAAAGTACAAATTTAAAAATAAAGCTTAGACAAAAAATCGGCACATTAATAACGGCGTCAGAGGGAACAACCTTCGATATATCGGTAGGTTTGGTAATAGATAATTTGTATGCCCCTAATGCGACGGCAGCTGCAAGTTATGGAGATTCAACGGTTGATGAGGTATTAAATGCAATTGGTGCTTCAAGTTATCAGAATTATTTAAGTAATGAAAATACAATAGGATACAATCCTGAAAGTAACAAAAACTATAAAAATAAGTAATTTATATGTAAAAAGGCGGTTAGTGTTAAAGCTTAACACTAACCGCTTTTTTCATATCATCTACCAGTTCGTTTAAATGAACACAAGTTTTTTCACGCAGACTGACTGCGGCTTTTTCTATGTTTTCAACGTTTTGTCCGGCGTTTCTATTTGCTGTATCTGTGATTTTTGAAATATCCTCAATTCCCTCGGAAACTTCTTTTGCTTCGGATAAAATTGCCTTTAAAAGTTCCTCGTTTGTCATTGGTGTTTCTTCTTCCTGCTGGATTTTCTGTTCCTGTGCCATATGGTTTATATCCTGCCTTTCCGCTGTAAATTATCTATTAACCTATATTATAACATTATTTCGTAAATAATACAATCAATGTAACAAAAAATTAATATTTACTTTTGAAAAATTAACAAAAAGGTAGAAAACATCGCATTTCTTAAAAAGAAATATTGACTTTTTAAAGGCTTTATGATATTATATAGTCTATGATGATTGCAATATTTTCACAGAGGGAAAGAAAATGATAATCGAAACAGTAAAATACATTAATCTAATAGTAGGACTGTTATTCTTTGTTTTATATTTTTATCAGTTCTTCTATTTTCTTGTGCCTTATATAAAAAAGGATAAGCCGCACAAGCAGCCGGTAAAAATGCACAGATTTGCTGTGTTAATTTCCGCTCGTAACGAAGAAAACGTAATTTCAACATTGGTAGATTCAATCCATCATCAGTCATATCCACAGGAATTAATAGATGTATATGTTATTGCAGATAACTGTACAGATAAAACAGCAGATGCAGCCGCAAATGCCGGTGCTATTGTTTTTGTGCGTAATGATATGGAAAAAGTGGGAAAGGGATATGCTCTTGATTATGCGATAAACAGAATATTCACCGAAAAGGGAACGGATGTTTATGACGGATTTATGGTGTTTGACGCAGATAATATTCTCGATAGAGATTATATCAAGTCAATGAACGAAACTTTCTCGGATGGTCACAGAATTATAACAAGTTATCGTAATTCAATTAATTACGGAACAAATTGGATAAGTGCAGGATATGCATTATGGTACATAAGAGAGTCTAAATTCTTGAATTATCCGAGAATGCTCTTAAATACCGGATGTGCAATATCGGGAACCGGTTTCCTTGTTCACAAGGATGTAATTAAGAATATAAGCGGTTGGAAATTCTTCTTGCTTACGGAGGACATAGAATTTTCGATTGCACATGCGATTAAGGGTGAGAGGATAGCTTACTGCAAAGATGCTATCTTATATGATGAACAGCCGGTAACATTTAAACAGTCATGGAAACAGCGTCTTAGATGGGCGAGAGGTTTCTTGCAGGTATTTGGTAAATATGGAAAGGATTTAATTGCAAGCATCTTTAAAAAGAGAAGTACAACCTGCTACGATATGGCAATGACTGTTTTACCTATGATATTCGTTTCAATATTCATATTCCTGGTAAATGCATTTGCATTGATTGCAGGTGCATATTATGGTGAGGACTGGCAGTCACTTGCAATATCACTGTGTCAATGGATAGTAAATGGATATATAATGCTGTTCGTTATAGGTGCTATAACAACGATTACGGAAGGAAAGAGAATACATACTAACGGATGGAAAAAATTCATATATCTCTTCACATTCCCGATATTCTTATTTACGTATATTCCAATTTCAATTGTTGCAATATTTAAGAACGTTGAATGGGAACCGACAAGACATAATGGTCCTGAGGTTAGAGCAGAAAAGATTGAGGCTAATAGAGAAAGAAGATAAACAGCAGCGGCGATGTTAAAAATCGCCGCTTTTTAATATGTTTTTTACATACAGACAAAAAAAGTGAAAAATTTTTTCAATAAATTTAAATAAATTTGAAAAAAACTATTGATTTTTTATTATAAATAAGGTAAAATATATATAGTGTTATCATGTCGGTTTCAATTCTGTATTTCATATAGCAGAAATAAAAATCGACAGCAGGATAATGGGGCATATGTCCCTATTGAACGAATGAATTATTAGGAGGATTACAATTATGGTAACAGCAGGCGATTTCAGAAATGGCGTTACATTTGAATTAGACGGCGGAGTTTGGCAGGTAGTAGAATTCCAGCACGTAAAGCCGGGTAAAGGCGCAGCTTTTGTAAGAACAAAGATTAAGAATGTTATAACAGGAAGTGTTGTTGAAAAGACATTCAGACCGACAGAGAAGTTTGAAAATGCATATGTAGAAAGAAAGGATATGCAGTATTCATACAATGACGGAGATCTTTACTACTTCATGGATCAGGAAACTTTCGATATGCTCCCCATCAGCATGGACACAGTCGGCGATGCAATGAAGTTTGTTAAGGAAAATGACGTATGTAAGGTTTTATCATACAAGGGTAACGTATTCGGTCTTGAGCCGCCGACATTTGTTGAGCTGGCTATCACAGAGACAGAGCCTGGTTTTGCAGGCAACACAGCAACAGGTGCTACAAAGCCGGCAACTCTTGAAACAGGTGCGGTTATTCAGGTTCCGTTATTTGTTGACGGAAGCGATATTATCCGTGTTGACACAAG
>USPO01000067.1 GCA_900556575.1 uncultured Eubacteriales bacterium | reverse complement strand
CTGCTGGAAGTTCAGCTCCTACAAATTTTGCTGTCAGATATTGTGGTACTAAGAACCTTCGAAATTTGTGCCGCTTATGATAACATCGCCTGATACCATAATACTGCCGTTGATGATATTCGTATCCTGAATATATGAAGGGCTTTCGGAATAATACGTATATTCTCCTGCCTTTGCAAGAAGCGCTTCTTCAAGGTCAGGCATAGCTGTAGCTTCTATATTTTCATTCTTTTCGGGGATATTTATTTTCCAGCCGTTTGCAGTTACGGTTCCTACCGTATCAGCTTTGCCGTCAAGATAAAATTCCGAGAGATTGCATATAAAATCACGCCCTGAATATATTCCGCCTGTGATCGAACTTTTCCAGCCATTAAGAGTAATATCTTCATTTATATTTGAAGAGAAAATGGTATATCCCGATAATATGCCTACATTATGCTCAGATCTATCATTTTCCCATTCACAAACAAACGGAGCCATTCTGTTATCATAACCATCGTCCCATTTGCCTGTGCCACTGTAATTTATGTACAAATGATTCTGATGATGATAGCTGTTGTTAGGCTCTCCGCTGCGCCAGTTGGTAAAAGTCATTTCTGACCCGTCAAGCCAAGTCCACTCTCCCTCCGAAAGCTCGTCCCAGCCTCCGAGAGCCGTGTAATAGTTCTTGGTTATCTCTGTAATAAATTCCTGTTCGGCTTCGGAATTTATATACGCAAGATGTCCCCCAAGCTTTTCGCATACCTCTCTTGCTTCATTCCAGAGCATCTCATTTTCAATAAAAGCATAGGTGTTGCCGTTAAATTCATATTTGGTATAGCTGTATTTATCAAGCCCATTCCTGTCTGCTGCCGTGCCGATATCTGCATTTTTTATCTGATTGCTCACTATCTCAGCATGAACAGGCAGCCACACATCGGGAACCATTGTGAATGCCATTGCTGCGGACACAAATCCTGCTATAATTCTGTTTATCCTTTTTTTGCACTTTATATTCTGCATATTTATCCCCCAATAAATAATTATTCTACTCATTGAAGACATCATATTGCGACATATTGTAACACATTCTGATAATTTTTTGTCATTTTGAACACAATTTCAGTCCCATTATAGTGTATAATTAACATTAAATAAGCATTTGGAGCGCACAATAGATATATTTTAGATATATTACATTTCCAAAATGGAATATAAACTAATCTAAGAACTTATAATAAATATAAAATATGTTTATTATGAGGTGATATTATGGCTATTAAAAGCTTATCTATCCGTATAGATGAGGAAATGCTGGACAAGCTGCACTGTGTTGCTGACTATGAAGGACGGTCTGCAAACAGTCAGATCATAATTCTGATCCGTGATGCCATTGAGAAATATGAAGAAAAACATGGTAAAATTGAAATCGGTCCCAAAAATGATTCTAAAAGAAAAAGAAAATAAAAAGGGGAATTGCTCCATATGTTTATGGTTATTGAAAACGATGATGACCGTGATTTCATTGCTGCACTTTATAGGGGTAAGCGAAAGCTTTGGGTCAACAAGGCATATGCTTTAACTCATGATTGGCAAACAGCAGAAGATATGGTCAGTGATTCGTTTGTTAAGCTTATTGACAAGATCGAACTTTTACGAAGCCTCGACTGTTACAAAGCGACCGCTTATGTTGTCATTACTATTGAAAACACCTGCAAAACTTATCTTTCACAAAATTCCAAGCACGGGTCCTATGTTGATTATTTTGCAGAATCGGGCATGGATCAAGTCAAAAGTGACTTTTCAACCGAAAATGCTGTTATGGACAAACTGGATCTGGAACTTGCAAAAGCTGCAATAGAAAAGTTGAATGAAAGTGAAAAGGATTTTATTGTAAAAAGCTATTTCGAGCGTCTTGACGACCATGAGATATCAAGCCAGACAGGTATGAAATACAATAATATCCGTACATATCGCTGCAGGCTGGTAAACAAGATAAAAAAGCTTTGCCAAAAAGAAAGTGAGGGCAAGTTCAATGGCTGACCGCAAACTTATGGAAGAATATGAAAACTCTGTAATGAGCCTTGCTGTATCCGAAATGCTTGAAGAATTCGGAAAAGAGCTTGAAGAAGAATATAAGAATATGGATGACATTCCTGACAACCCGGAAGCAGGAGAAAAATTTTATAAAGCTCTTGACAGAGAATACCGAAAAGGCAGGATCCGTTCATTTGGAAAAAAGGCTGCAACATTCGGAAGATACGCTGTAACAGTATGTGCTGTTATAATTGTATTCTTTTCAATATCTGTAGTCTCGGTTGATGCACTGAGGCTCAAATTTCTGGATTGGCTCACAAATATTCACTCCACGCATACGACATATAACGACAGTTATAACATCAATGATGTAATATCGCCGGGTTATCTCCCTGACGGATATAGCTTACAGTCATACAATAAAGATGGTACGCTCACAACGCAAAAATTTGTAAACGACAATGGCAAATCAATAAGTATTATAATAAGTACAAATATTTCCAATTCCAGCAATGTAGTTATAAATACCGATAACGAGTCCACCTATTCTGAAACTATTGATGTTAACGGCAATACTGCAGTCTATACTCCCAAAGATGGAGGTTCTTCACTAATGTGGATTGATGATAACACCTCATTTTTCATTACCTCAACCGATGATACAACAACCAAGGAAATACTTGTTAAAATTGCACAATCTTTAAAATAATATGTTGCAATCCTATATAATTATAAAAATATTTAGGAGGTCATCATTATGATGAAAAAAATTATTTCATTTATCACCGCATTAAGTATTATCGGAACAATGTCATTTGCAACATATGCTTATGACGAACCCGTACAGCCTGTTGCTCCCGCCTCGTCATATGGAGTTATGCCTCTTTATGACAATGTAAATTATGTTGCATCCGGAATAGATATCAACGAAAGCAATAAAGCAATCTGCACCGGTTCATATTTCCTTTACTCCACAAAAAAATCAGTTATTACAATGACACTTATGAAATCCACTGATGGCGTATCAAACTGGACCGCCGTAGAATCATGGTCTCAGACCAGCACCTCTCAGGATCCTGCCGGATTTGTAAAAACAAGCACAAGTGCATTAAGCTCTTCATATTATTATTGCAACTATGTACAGGTTCAGGTATATAACAGCAGAAACAATGTTATTGAAACAGTAACCTGTTTCTCTAATCCCTGCCATCTGTAATGCTGCTGTTTCTTGAAGTAATTGACGACGCAGACACACGGGATTACTTCAACAAGCTGTATGAAGAATATCATCAGATGATGTTCTTATGCGCTCTTAACATTCTGAAAAATCAGCATGATGCCGAAGATGCTTTACAGCAGGTCTTTCTAAAATTATGGAAATATATGGATAATGTTCAAAAGGTCTCACCCGCGAAAATGAGAAGTTATCTTTATATGACCACCAAATACCACTGCTTTACCGTTCTTAAAAAGAATAAAAGCATCACAACTGTAAGCATCAGTGAATTTCCTGACCTTGAGCCAATGGTTGAAAGCAATCCTGAGGTCATTGCAATCAAGGATTACGATAACCGCATGCTTCTGGAAGCCTTAAATAAGCTTCACCCACGATACAGACAGATAATTCTTGATAAGGCGATCCTTCACCTAAATGATGAACAGACTGCCGAGCATATTGGTATTAAAGCAACTTATGTAAGAGAATGTCTGTCCCGTGCAAGAGCATCTCTGCGCAAATGTTACTTGGAACTATTAACAGGCGAACAGCATATTCATTAAATAAAAATGCTCCATTTCAAACCTTTCGGTGTGTTCTGCCGAATGATTTTTTAATGGAGCTTTTTATTTTATAACAATACTGTTTTTACCTTCGTTTAAACCTTATATTTGACTGCTGCACACTAATTTGATATAATATGCCTACCCCAAAAATCAAGGCGAAACAAGTCTCAATCAGATAATGTCAATTATACACTCGAATTTGTGATACATGTAACTATCACCTATCTTTTCTTTCATAATTAACAAAATTATTTTCTTCAGGCTCATAACCTGCTGCTTCGATATTTTCCAGCATAGTATTATCCATAAAATCAAGCACATCATTCATTTGCTTGGCGATTTCAGGTGTCAATTCGGAACTGTATTCCTCATAAACTCCCATACCGCTGTTTTCAAAGGATAATGGGATAACCTTCTTATTATCGTAATCAACCTTGAGGTCAATCCTCGGATCATACCGTTCTGCTCATATGTCTGACAAATCGTAAGGACATCACCGTTCATTTCCACATGAAGATCCTCACCGCCATGCACATTGAACTTCACATATTCACTGTCACCCTCAAGCACCTGCGGAAACATATCGGCAAGACGTTCAAAGACCTCTTTCTGCAAAGTATCATCAGTCATTTCAAACTTTGTCAGCTGGAGATGCACTTCTTCGATCTCTGTTTCGGCTTTCAGAAGCTCTTCTGCCTTTGAGAACGGCTTGTCCACATCTGCTTCCATCTGTTTAAGCTCCGACCTCATAGTTTCATTTGAGCTTTTCAGATCTTCAATGCTTTTCTGTATGTTGTTGATGCAGTTATCCAGTCGGATAATGTTTCCCACATCGGTTTCGGGGTTAAGGTCGCAGTAATGATGCTTTTCACCATCAAGGCAAGCCTTAACGTGCTTTGAAAGAGCATCAAAGAATATGGAAAGCTTTAAACAACGATATTCACCAACTTCAAACATCTTTCCCTCCGCTATTTTTGCAGCATTGACTGAAATAAGCGTTTTCAGCCTTGTGCCTGCTTCCTTGCGGTCGTTATATACATCACCCATAAGCGTAATAGGGTAGGTTTCCTTACCGTCCTCATCAACAAACTTCGGGGTGCTGCTTGCTATATCAAAATCTTTCTGAAGATGCTGTATTACAAGCTCATTTGTGCGGAGCTTTTCAGGAATTTTTATACGGATATTATCCTGAAGCTCATAGATATGCTCGGAATATCGTGATTTCTCCATTTTCAAGTCCTTTATGAGAGCTTGAAGCTCCATCTCCTTCTTAATCAAAGGGTTGCCAACCAAAACAAGAGAGCCTAAAAAATCTTAAAAATAATAGTGTATATCTACACCCTTTTCTGTCGATATATATATCTTCTCGATCATCATTCGGGCAAGATTGTTTTTCTCCTCAACAGTAAGCGTATCCCACCTGTTAAGCGGATCAAGAAGCGGTTTTGTATCAATTTTTTTCACACGTCTGTCAACAAGCATCAGCTTTTTTTCAAGCTCATTTTTCGTGCTGTGGAGCTTTCGTATCCTTTCCTGAAGGTCGGAATTTCATAACTATGTTTCTGTTCATAATACCTCCCGTCTATATCTATGAATATACTTATATAAGGACTACGGCGGCGAACGCCGTCTGAATTTGGGTACACAAATTCTATGCTTGCTAAATCATAGCAGTCACCTCCTTCGTAAAAATCATGCAAATTTCTCCATTATCCGCAAGCGACCTGCACATATTTGCAAGCCTTGCAGATATGTTATTTTTTACGTCCGAAAATCGACTTTTTCGTGCTGTTCTGTTTTAATGCGTCCTGTTTTGCGGACTGCTTATCCTCATATTTCTGAAGCTTTGCCTTGAGATCCGCTATTTCTTTATTAAGCTTTACTATCTCATCATCTCTCTTGGCTACGTCCATATTAAGGTTAGATATCTCCACTCTGTTTTCCTGCAGCTTTTTCCACTGTTCATTATTCTTTTCGTTGGAACACTTGATCCTTTCATTCAGCTTTTCAACCTCAGCAGTCAACCGAAAAATTTCCGATTCGTTTTTTTCGGCTTCTTCGCTGCATTTTGTTTCATACTGTCTGTTAAGCCTATTTGTTTCGTACAGTTTACTCTGATACTCTGCATTTTGATTTTTTAGATAGGCATTTTCGTCCGCATATTTCTTGACCTGCTTGCTCATAAACTCAATAACGGCATCGGAATCGGCTGTTTTTGAAACCAATTTATCACGTTCTTCCCGAAGCTGCTCATTCTCCGAAACTGTTTCTTTATAGATATTTTCCAGATACAAATTACGTTCTTCGAGAGCCTTGTAGGTTTCACGCTTGGGTTTCAGAAGCTCTACTGCAAAGGAATCGAGATCAAGTACATTTCTCTCGTCCTTCGTGATATGCCTTTCCAGCTCGGCAGCATGATTTTTCATTTTGTCATGTACTGCCTGATGGGTAACATTGAATTTTTTGCAAAACTCGCTGATCCTCATATTTCACCGTCCTTTTTGAAGCTAATACCAACCTGTCATAGAAACGATTGGTATGAAAACCGCCGTTTTCTGATACTGCTTACAATTTCAGCGTTAATATGGGGCATAATTCATACCACATTTTCGGCTTCATTTCTGTCCCATATCAGCACCACATTCCGATTGGCTTCAATTATCCCACGTTCAGATACCATATTTTCAACTTCAATTTTGGCTTTTTTAATACTTATATCAAAACAGCGGGATATTGAAGCCACACCACTCGGAAAAGAGTTATACCAACTGCGAAAAACTCACATATTCAGAAAATCATCATCGACGTAATCTTCATTTTCATCATAATCGGCATCTGCGGTATTATCGTTTTTAGAATTTTCGCTTTCGGGAGCTTTTGCAGAAATTACAGATTTCTCGGAAATACTCTCCTGCACAATATACGCATTTTCAAAAACTACCCTTATCTCCTCCCTGACAATTTCTCTTATACCGTCAAAAAGATGTTTGCGGTTTTCTTCATTTTCGGAAAATGAAAGAAGTGCGGCAACGATAGTTTTTGTATGACTCATCTCGGAGTTCTGCAAAATTTCATACGCCTTTCGGTGATTCGGCTTATCAATATTAAGCCTGAGATTTGTTGTCTTTACCATCTGCACACTTCCTCAGATTTCTCTTTGCCTGAAATTCATATCCCTTTGCGTTTGAGCAAATGTCTGTGATGAACGTTGTGTTTGGGGGATTGATATTGTGATTGCTCATGACAATCGCTCCGCCGCCCACCACATACAGCTTCATCAGCTTTGAATTGTACTCGTTGCTGTACAATGCCGCAAGAATGTCCGAACAGTAATCGGCTGTACAGCTCTCCATGACCTTTCTGTATTCTTCGGGAAGCTCCTGCTCTTCGTTTCTGAAAAACTTTGTGATAATGCTTTCGTCAATACCTTCGTGAAATTTATTCATAACGGCATTGCGTATTCTGAAAATACACTTCTCAACTTCCAGCTTTTCGGTACGGCAGCTGTCAATGATGCACTTATGATCAATGACCTTCAAAATGTTCATAGTGCCGTTCCCGATGTCTGCAATCATATTTACTCCGTCCATATCTCTGAGCTTGTCATACACCGCACAATATCCCCCTGAGGATAAACTGAAATGCTGTCAATGTGAATATGATAGGTCTTGCCGTTATATACAAACTCCACATATTCATTCTGCCTGAGATACTCTGCAAAGCTCTCACGCTGCTCCGAATACCACATAAGCGGAAGTCCGACAGAAAGATGAACGTGGCTTTCTGTAATTCCTGCAAGGGATAATTCCTGTGCGATACCGTAAAGT
>USPO01000066.1 GCA_900556575.1 uncultured Eubacteriales bacterium | reverse complement strand
TAGCACAGGCGGACTATATTCAATCTGTAAGAGATGAATATCCTGTGCTGCTGCTTGACGATATAATGAGTGAACTGGATATTAACCGAAGAACATATTTATCTCAGAAGATAAGGAATAAGCAGGTGCTTATAACATCGACAGATACCGACCTTTCGGAAAGTACGGCAGAAACAAAGCTGTTTAGGATAAGCGGCGGTATGGTTGCGGAGTAGAGAGGGAAGGTAAGATGTATATACACGCAGGAAATAATTTAATATTAAATTCAAAAAATATAATTGGGATTTTTGATATGGATAATACAACTGTGTCAATGAGAGGCAGAGATTTTCTGCCTAATGCTCAGGCAAACGGCAAGATTGTAAATTCCACGGAGGAGCTGCCTGTCTCCTTTATTGTAACAGGTAAAGAAAATAATGGGAAAATCTATCTTTCCTCGCTGTCACCAAAAGTATTGGGCAGCCGTGCAAAGAAGAGGAATATAGCACTGTAAAGGAGAATTTGTATTTAAATGAATGAGTTAGAAAAGGTAGAGGTTAAATATGATGAAAACCAAATACAGGTTTTAGAGGGACTCGAAGCTGTAAGAAAGCGTCCGGGTATGTATATTGGTTCTACATCTGCGGCAGGTTTACACCATCTTGTTTATGAAATTGTTGATAACTCGATAGATGAGGCACTTGCCGGATATTGTACAGAAATAAAGGTTGATATTAATCCGGATAACAGTATTACCGTAACCGATAACGGACGAGGTATTCCGGTCGGTATACATCCGCAGCAGGGTATACCGACAGTTGAGGTGGTGCTTACCGTACTTCATGCCGGAGGAAAGTTCGGAGGCGGTGGATATAAGGTATCGGGCGGTCTCCACGGTGTTGGTTCATCAGTAGTAAATGCACTTTCGGAAAAGCTTGAAGTAGAGGTTTCCAATGGTGAACACGTGTATTATCAGAGTTATGAAAGAGGAACACCTACTTGTAAATTAAAAATTATAGGTGATACAGAAAAAACAGGTACAAAAATAACCTTTAAGCCGGATCCGGAAATATTTGAGGTTCTTGTATTTGATTACAAAACTCTGCTTGACAGACTTCGTGAGCAGGCATTTCTTAATAAGGGAATTAAGATTATACTTACGGATTACAGAGAAGAAGAGCCTAAGCCGGTAACTCTTTATGCAGAAGGCGGAATAAAAGAATTTGTAACTTATCTAAATAAAAACAAAGACCCGCTTCATGATGATATTATATATATAGAGGCATCAAGAGAGGATATGATGGTTGAGATTGCTATGCAGTATACGACATCTTATAATGAGGTATTGTATTCATTTGCAAATAATATTCATACTCCGGACGGCGGTACACATGAAACCGGCTTTAAATCCGGTATGACAAGGGTTATAAATGATTATGCACGAAAGTATAATTTCCTGAAAGAAAAGGACTCAAACCTTACCGGTGATGACACAAGAGAGGGATTAACAACCGTTATCAGTGTAAAGGTAATGGAAGCACAGTTTGAGGGACAGACGAAAGCTAAACTTGGAAATAGTGCTGCAAGAACTCTTGTTGAAAATGCTTTAAACAATAAATTCTCGGCATTTCTTGAGGAAAATCCGAAGATTGCAAAGGTAATTATTGAAAAAACACTTGCGGCATCGAGAGCAAGAGAGGCAGCAAAGGCAGCACGAGAAAATTCAAGAAAGAACAGTGCTGCAAATAATTCTTCGCTTTTGGGCAAACTGAAGCCTTGTACAGATGAGGGTGCAGATTATGCGGAGATCTTCATCGTAGAGGGTGATAGTGCGGGCGGAAGTGCGGCACAGGGCCGTAACAGACGTTTTCAGGCTATTCTTCCTCTATGGGGAAAAATGCTTAATGTAGAGAAATCGAGAATAGATAAGGTTTATTCAAATGAAAAGCTTCTTCCGATAATTCAGGCATTGGGTGCCGGAATCGGAGATGAGTTTGATACATCCAAGCTTAAATACGGAAAAGTAATAATTATGGCTGATGCCGATGTTGACGGCTCGCATATCAGAACATTATTGCTCACTTTCTTCTTCCGTTATATGCGTCCTTTGATTGACGAAGGTCATGTATATCTTGCACAGCCGCCGCTGTTTAAGGTATTCAAGGGCAAAAATAAAAACCTTGTTGAAAAATTTGCGTTCGATGAGGATGAAAGAGATATGCTCATAAAGGAAATGGGACCGGGCTGCAAGGTACAGCGTTATAAAGGTCTTGGAGAGATGGATCCGGCGGAGCTTAAGGAAACAACAATGGATCCGGAAAAGCGTACAATGCTTAAGGTTGATTTAGAAGATGCGATTGAAGCTGACAGATTATTTACCATATTAATGGGTGATAAGGTAGAGCCGAGACGTAACTTTATTGAGGAAAATGCGAAGTATGTAACTAATTTGGATATATAAGCGGAAAAGGGCTATTGCAAGTCAAATGGATTTGCGATAGCCTTTTTTTGATAAAGAAATGCTTGACCGATAGAAGTATTTGAAAAACTTACAGATTTTGAAACCGGACTGTACTCTGAGAGTTCTGCATATGTTTTTGATTTGTATAGGGATGAGTTGAACTTTGGAAAGATGGTTCAGCTTGAAATTTGATTTTTAATTTTATATATACAAAAAACCACATTGCATCGCAATGTGGTTTTACTTTCGGGGGGGACCCCGCTCTTGGGTGAGAGCGGGGGCATATGAAAAAAAGGATGGTATCGGCTGCTTTAAGCAGCCAAATCAATTAAAACTGATAAGCTTATTTAGTAGTTTTTTCAGCCGGACTTTCTTTCAATGTTAATTCAACATCCTGTGTTGAACCATCACGAAGAATTTTGAATGTCATTTTGTCTCCCGGCTTCTTCTTGTCACGGAGTTCATTGATTTCTGTTGCTGATGATACCTTTGTACCGTCAACCTCAATAATCATATCTCCTTCTTTAAGTCCTGCATCAGCTGCTGCGGAATCATCCTGAACACTGCTGATAAACAGTCCATACTTCGTCTGTTGGATACCTATTCCTACAAGCGGTCTGCCTGTAACGTATCCTGAAGAAATTAAATCATCTATAATCGGTTTAGCTTCGGACATTGCAATAGCAAATCCCATTCCTTCAACTCCGGTTGTAGAAAGCTTTACCGAATTAATTCCTATTACCTCACCATACTGATTGATTAAAGCACCACCCGAATTACCCGGGTTAATTGCCGCATCTGTTTGAATAAGCTTATAGGTTCTATTGTCAATTGTCATTGTACGATTTACAGCACTGATAATTCCGGCAGTTACTGAACCCGAATATTCCTGTCCAAGCGGATTACCGATTGCAACGGCAAGTTCGCCGACCTGCAATTTATCACTATCACCTAATGTAGCAGGGGATAACTGTTTATCTGTACTAACCTTAAGTACTGCTAAGTCTGTCTTTGTATCTTGACCTACTACTGTTGCACTTAATTCATCTCCGGTATTTAAAATAACCGAAATTTCAGAAGCACCGTCAATTACGTGCTGATTTGTAACGATATAACCATCATTACTGATAATAATTCCAGAACCGCTGCCCTGTTCAACTGTATCACTGCCATCAGAACTTTGTGATGAACTGTCATAATAATAACGTCCCGTAAACGGATCGTAATAACGCTGCGGCTGAACTGTTGTCTTATTAATAACACCTACTACACTCGGTCCGACTTTTGAAGCAATCTCCGGAATTGACAATGCATTTCCGTTTGTTGCCGCTGTAAGAACCGCATTTGATGTGCTTGATGAATCTGTATTCCTTGTTGAGGATGCCATCTGAGTCACAGTTGGCTGATTTCTCTTGTTATAAGCAATTGTAACTGTTGTAAAAATGCCTGCCGTAAAAATGCTTGCAGCAAGTGCAGAGCATATGGCTGTAATTGCTATTTTCGAATGCTTGTGTTTCTTTTCCTTACAGTCATAAATAATTAAATCGGTAGAGTCTGTGTGTGGATATTTTTTCATTTTAATCGATCCCTTCTTAAAAAGTATTGTTTCTACACATATTTAATATTTATTAATATCGAGATATTTATAACCTCTGATATATATTATAACATATTATTTTTGATTTTGTGTTGCCGATTTGTAAATATCTAATTATATTTTTATTAATTAAAGATAAATACAATTAAACTGCTAATTCACACATAACCAATATTCAATTAACTATGTATTATAATATGTGTAGTCTGTTTTGTTCTTTCTTTCTGACTACATATATATGATACCATAATCATTTGAAAAAGTATTCATGTTTTTGTAAACATTAAAATGTTTTTTTGTAAATATGATGTGTATACTTTTAAGAAAAGCTTACCGATTTATTTCAATCGCTCATCTACATTTAATATTATATCATTAAAATATGATTTTGTCAACACTAAAATTAAATATTATTCGCAATTAGGCAAAAAAATATCTGATAAAATGGTTAGCAAGTGCTTTCTTTTTGCACATTTTTATCAAATAATGGCGAATTAGTACTAATATAAGTCAAGAAACACTATTTTTTCAATTTTAAAGGAATGATATAAGATTATTAAAAAAGTTTACGATTATATCAAAAGTGTAGATTAACCTACAAAATATTTTTAAGAGGTATTAAATTGTGTTAATTTATAGATATGCTTTAAAGAGTCTTGACAAAAGAGCATTTATAAGATAAAATATTTACATATAGATGTATCGCAGACAATTAAGAAAGTCCTGCGGATTATAATGTCTGTAATTAAATAATTTATATGTAAATACATTGATGTTTTAAGGAAGAGTATCTGAAAAATATTTTTATTTTTCAGAGAGCAAGTATAATTAGAAATAGAGGAAAAAATGAAAAGACTTTTGATATTGGATTCAAACAGTATTTTAAACCGTGCATATTACGGAGTAAATCTGCTTACAACGAGAGACGGAGTACCGACAAATGCTATCTACGGTTTTTTGAATATTTTGATAAAGCTTATAAACGATTATAAGCCGGATTATTTATGCGCGGCTTTTGATTTGAAAGCACCGACGTTCCGGCATAAGATGTATGACGGCTATAAGGCACAAAGAAAGCCTATGCCGGATGACCTTGCACGTCAAATGCCGATTTCAAAGGATATTCTGACGGAAATGGATATACCTCTTTTACAGCTTGAGGGGTATGAAGCAGATGATATTATAGGTACAGTTTCCAGAATATGCGGAGAAAATGAAATAGAATGCTATATAGCAACAGGTGATAAGGATGATTTGCAGCTTGTATCACCAACAACACGAGTTGTATTAACTGTTACGAAATTCGGAAGACCGGAAACAACAGTTTATGATGAGGCTGCGGTAGAAGAAAGATATGGAGTAACACCGAGAGAATTTATTGATGTAAAAGCTCTCATGGGTGATAAATCGGATAATATTCCCGGAGTTAATGGAATAGGTGAAAAGGGTGCGATTGCACTTATAAAGGAGTTTCATTCGATAGAAGTACTTTATGATAATCTTGACAGCAGCGGTGTTAAAGGAAAAAAGCTTGAGAAGCTTACCGACGGAAAGGATATGGCATTCTTATCAAAGCAGCTTGCGGAAATAAATCTTGAAACGCCGATCGAATTTAATTTTGAAAAATGTATATTTGATGGGATTAATGATGTAAAGGGAGGACTATATAATCTTTTAAACTCACTTGAATTAAAAAGTATTATAAAAAAGCTTGAATTAAATCCTCCGTCAGATGCACCGGAAATTCATTCAAATGAAGATATTTTTAAAGGGACAGAAATAATTGAACTAAAAACAGCTGATGAGATTAAAAATGTTTTAAAAGGCTTTGGAGAAATTTCATTTGTTCCTGTTTTTACCGAAAATGTATTAACATCTGTCGCATTTGCAAACGGAAAAAAAGCATACTATTCCTCAGGCAGTGTAACATCGGATGAGTTAAAGTTGGTTGTTAAGGAATGTCTTGAAAATAAGCATATAAAAAAGACAGTAAATGATATTAAAGACTCAATAGTTAAGCTTTCGGACAGTATGACTTTTGACGGTATAGCATTTGATACTGCAATTGCTGCTTATCTTATTGATCCATCAAGAAAGGATTTTTCTTTAAGCGGACTTGCAGAACATTATCTGGGTGTAGTTATTGCACCAAGCGGAGAAAATCAGCTTTCATTTTTTGATGACGAAAAAGAAGATTTGAAGATGTATGCAAAGCAGGCACTTGCTTTAGAGCCTATGAAAAAGCTGCTTGAAGAAAAAATAAAGGAATTAAAGCAGGAAAAACTCTATTATGAAATAGAACTGCCGCTTATATCGGTTCTTGCACGTATGCAGATATATGGTTTCCGTCTTGATAAAGATGAATTGAATGCATTCGGAAATATGCTGTCTAAGAAAATATTGGAAACAGAAAATAAAATATACGAGCTTGCCGGACATGAATTTAATATAAATTCACCGAAGCAGCTGGGAGTAGTCCTGTTTGAGGAAATGGGGTTAAAGCCGGCAAAGAAAACAAAGACGGGATATTCAACGAATGCGGAAGCATTGGAAAAAGTTAAGGAAGAAAGTCCGATTGTCGGACTTGTACTTGATTACAGACAGTACGCAAAGTTAAAGGGAACGTATTGTGACGGAATGAGTACATTAATAAATCCTAAAACCGGAAAGATACATTCAATATTTAATCAGACTGTAACCGTTACGGGAAGAATATCCTCAGCAGACCCGAATATGCAGAATATTCCTACCAGAACAGAGCTTGGCAGAGAACTCAGAAAAATGTTTGTTGCCGATGACAATTATGTATTGATAGATGCGGACTATTCGCAGATTGAGCTTCGTGTACTGGCTCATCTTGCAAATGACGAAACAATGATTAATGCATTTAAGAGCGGTGAGGATATTCACGCTGTTACAGCATCTCAGGTATTCGGGACACCGCTGAATGAGGTTACAAAGGCACAGCGTTCTCATGCAAAGGCGGTTAATTTCGGGATAGTATACGGAATAGGTGAATTTAGTCTTAGCCAGGATATAGGCGTAAGCATAAAAGAAGCAAAGGCATATATTAACGGCTACCTTGAAAAATATCATGGTGTAAGAGAATATATGGAAAGTACAAAAGAAAATGCAAAGGCAAACGGATATGTAACAACAATGATGAACAGAATAAGATATATTCCGGAATTAAAGTCATCTAATTATAATATGCGTTCATTCGGAGAACGTGCGGCAATGAATACGCCCGTACAGGGAAGTGCTGCAGATATAATCAAGCTTGCTATGGTAAAGGTTGACGAAAGGCTGAGAAGTGAGGGCATGAAGTCAAGGCTAATTCTTCAGGTTCATGATGAACTTATCGTAGAGGCATATAAGGATGAAGCGGAAAAGGTTAAAACCATTTTAAAGGATGAAATGGAAAATGCGGTTCAGCTTAAAGTACCTTTGATTGTGGATATGTCAGAGGGGCATAGCTGGTACGATGCTAAATAAATATTTTATAAAGGGAGATAGATAATGAAAAAAATTATTTCGGCGGCTGTACTTGGCTGCATGGTAATGGGACTTACAGCCTGCGGAGGTACAAAAACGGCAGATAATGATAAATTACAGGTATATACATCTTTCTATGCGATGTATGATATTACAAGAGAAATAGCCGGAGATAAGGCAGATGTATATTCTATGTGTCCGGTA
>USPO01000065.1 GCA_900556575.1 uncultured Eubacteriales bacterium | reverse complement strand
AATCCGGCAGATGCCGGCTGGGTATCCATTGATAATAACAGCGGAGATAATAACTATATATGGAATTTTGAAAACGGTTTAGACTGGCTATGGCAGATGCAGGAGAAAAATGTGCTGAGACCGTCATGGACAGCCGAAAAAATAGATGCAAATGATGAAACAGCCGGAAAGATGAAAATAGCACCGGATAATAATTACACATCAGACAGATATATTTTCCGCGAGTATCAGACAGATGACGGACTTATGCCGGAATTAAATATATCATTCTGTGTAACGGGCGAAAATCCGGCTATGAATATCTATTTCCAGACAGGAGATACAAAGAGTGCATATAAGGCAGTTATAGAGGACGGCTTGATTAAGGCAAATAACTATGAGCTTTGTTCCATAAACAATGCACAGTGGTATACGCTGAATATCAAGACAGATATGACTCTTGATGGAGTAAGAGCAAATGCGTCGCTTATTTCAAATATGGGTGAGGTTCTTGCAGGTGATGTTCCTATTGAGGAAGTAACCGGAACAGAATTCAGAGAACAGAAAAATGTTGAAAAGAAAATACCTGTAACTAAGTCGGTATATATCGAGCCGAAGGCAGGCGCAGAGGGTGCATATTACATTGATGATGTTAAAATAACGGCAAATGAACCATCTGTTAAAGTAACAAAAGCTGAAAGCTGGTATACATTTACCGGACTTACAAACGGAGTTATAGCATCTCCGCTGACTGTTGACGGCAAAAAAACAGTAAACGGAACAGAGCTGAGCGGTGAGGTGATGACAGTTTCCGGAGGAGAAATCAAGGATTCGGATGCATCGAAGGATAAAACAATAGCAGGCGTAGGATTTAGGGGAAAATGCCGTATAAAGGGCATTGATAAAGCTATAACTGTTCCTGTAGCAAAGGGTGCAGTTATATCGGTTTATGCCGCATCCGCAAGCTCAAGTTCAGAAAGACCGTTGTATATTGACGGTAAACAATACGATGTTCTCACTGGTGCAAAGTTTGAGTATACCTATGAGGGTGACGGTGATAGTGTGGTTATTTATGCCGGAGATAATATTGATGTATACGGAATAAGTGTAATTAATACGATTATAGAAAATTCAGAACAGGAAAACACAGATACGGAATAACAAAATATTTGTAATACACATAGGAAAAAATAAATATCTTAATTAAGCGGCAAAAAGAATCCTTAATTAGGCATAATAAATAATTCAAGGTCCTCTACAGATAATTAGTTTTAGTTATTTGTAGAGGATTTTTTGTAACAAAAAGGTTAAAACTATATTTCCCAAATGTTGATAAAAAAAGAACAAAAATTAAGTAAAATATTAAACAAACAACTGTAAAATTGAGAACTTTGTTCATGAGAGCAAAATAAGCTTGATTTTTCTTTAATCATGTTGTATAATGTAAACAATGATAATAATTAAATGGAGGGATTCCTATGAGAACTGTTGACGCAGCTAATGCAGCAGAAACAAAGAAGCAGGGCTTTTTTGCACAGGAAATGAGAAAGTTAAAGAAAAATAAATTCTTGTTCTTCCTTATGCTACCGGGCCTTATTTACTACATTATTTTCCACTACGTGCCTATCTACGGTTTACTTATTGCCTTTAAGGATTATAAGCCGACATTAGGCGTGTTCGGCAGCCCTTGGGCTTCAAGCTTCGGCTTTGGACATTTGATATGCTTAATTATGTATGGAACACAATAGCATTATCAGTACTTAATATTATATGGCTGTTCCCATTGTCAATCATTCTTGCATTGTTCATAAATGAGCTTCAGTCGTTAATATTTAAAAAGGTTGTACAGACTATTTCATATCTCCCGCACTTTGTATCGGTTGCGGCTATTGCAGGTATGCTTACATTGTTCCTTTCATCACAGGGTACACAGGCATCTGCAGGAGACTTTGCCAATGAAGGTCTTTTAAACCAGTTCCTTTTAAAGCTTGGAATTATAGATCAGGGTATTTCATTCCTTGATGAAGTAAGCTGCTTCCGTACAATTTATGTAGCATCGGGAGTATGGCAGAGTATAGGCTGGAGTGCTATCGTTTATATCGCAGCTCTTTCGGGTGTTGACCAGGAGTTATATGAGGCTGCAACAATTGATGGTGCATCAAGAGTTCAGAAGATGTGGTACATTTCGGTACAGTTAATCAAGCCGACAATCGTTATCCTTCTCGTTATGCAGATTGGTAAGATTATGTCGCTCGGTTCAGATAAGGCACTTCTTCTTCAGAGAGAAACAACATATCAGAAGTCACAGATTCTTTCAACATATGTTTATAACTTAGGTATCGGAAAGGGTGAATTTGACTACTCAACAGCAGTTGGCTTATTCAACTCGATAATTAACTTGTTACTTGTTATCGGTGCAAACTTTGTTTCAAGAAAGCTTACCGAAACAAGCTTGTGGTAATAGGAAGGGAGGAAACATAAATGGTAAAAGATAATTCGCTTTCATCAAAAATACTTGATATAGTAATATATGTTTCACTTATCCTTTTGGTAATTGTAACATTATATCCTATCATATACATTCTTTCGGTTTCGCTTTCAAGCTCAGAGGCTTATGAAAGCGGAAAGGTAGTATTACTTCCGGTAGGAACAAACCTTGGTGCATACAAGGTTGTATTTAAGGCAGGAACAGTTCCGAGAGCATTCTTTAACTCGGTATTATACACAGTATTATATACGGTTCTTTCACTTCTCTTCACGACCTCAATGGCATATCCGCTTTCAAGAGCGAAGGAAAGAGTTCCGTTCAAGAGCTTCTTCGGTAAGCTTGTAGTATTCACAATGTTCTTCTCGGCAGGTATTGTTCCGAACTACCTTGTTGTTAAGTACTTGGGTTTAATGAACACAATGTGGGCATTAATTCTTCCGGTTGTTGTTACTACATATAACCTCGTTGTTATGAGATCATTCTTTGAGGGTATTCCGGTTGACCTTGAGGAGGCAGCATTTATCGATGGTGCTAACGAAATCGTAATATTCTTTAAGATTATGCTTCCGCTCGCGAAGGCAGCTATCGCAACAGTTGGTCTTTTCTATGCGGTATATATGTGGAACTCATGGTTCACAGCAATGCTCTATATCAAGGATTCATCAAAGTATCCGCTGCAGCTAATCATCAGACAGATTATCATGCAAAACCAGATGGCAGCAGAGCTTGCAGCCTTAGGTGATACTTCAATGCAGGATGCATTGGGCGGTGCAACAAATACAGAAACAGTAAAGTATGCAACACTTTTTGTTTCAATTGTACCTATGCTTATTGTATATCCGTTCATTCAGAAGTACTTCGTTAAGGGTGTTATGGTCGGCTCGGTTAAGGGTTAATGGAGGTATTGTACTATGAACATCAATAAGAAAATTATAACTACTACAGCACTTGCACTTTCAGCCGTATCGGCTGCAGCAGTTTTATCGGGCTGCGGTAATATAAATACCGGTGTAAGCTATATGGAGAACGGCAAGAAGATATATGCATATAAATTCAATATGTATGTTCAGGATGATGCCAAGTATCCGGAGACACATGATAATGAATTTGACAATATGTTGAAGGATAAGTTCAGTATGTATCTTGATTACGACCGTATTCCGAGAACAGACTGGGAAACAAAGACTAATACATATTTTGCTACAGGCGATGCTCCGGATATTACAACCGGAGGTAAAGAGCCTAATTACAAGAGCTGGGCACAGGACGAACAGCTTATGCCGGTTGCCGACAGCTTAGAGGATTTAAAGCAGAAGCTTCCTAACTATGTAAAGCTTTTCGGTGAAAACTTAGAGAATGTATATGACCTTGCAGCATCGGCAGATGGTAAGCTTTATTATCTTCCGTCGGTAAGACAGGAAAAGGCACAGATGTGCTGGCTGTATCGTTCGGATATTGTAGATCCGATTTTGAAGGAACTCGGAATGAAGGAGTTCCCGAAAACAACAGATGATTTCCTGACACTCTGTAAGGCAATAAAGGAAAAGTATCCCGATAAGATTATAATCTCATCAAACGGACAGAAGAAGAGTTCATTGACAGGATTCTTCCAAGCATTCGGAATGCCGGAGCTTATTCTTTCGGAATATTCATATGTTGACAGAGACGGAAATTTTGTTCCGTATGCTATGACAACAGATCAGGCAAGAAAGATGTACAGCTTTATTAAGGAGCTTCATGACATAGGTGCAATAGACAACGAAATTCTTTCACTTGAAAAGGATAAGTTCTATTCGCGCTGTGCAACAGATAATGCCGTTATTACATACAATTATGTATACAATGCAGATACATTTACCAAAAAGACAAATGTAAACGGTAAAGAGGGCGGAAAGTGGACATATACTTCAAATATGCTCACAGATGATCTGTCAAGAGGTACAGTATTCAAGAAAGACCCGGACTATTCAAACTGGGGTCCGGCATTCTCGACTTCGTGTGATTCGGAGGAAGGCAAGTTCGACAGAATGTTAGACCTTTATGATTTCTTTGCTTCAAAGTCGGGTCAGCTTTATTCGACATATGGTGTTGAAGGAGAAAGCTATAATCTTGTAACTGTTGATGAATACAAGGATCAGGAAAAGGCAAAGATTGATAAGAAGGTAGCTGACGGAAAGACAACTGAAGAAAAGGCTGCCAAGGATAAGCAGAAGATAGATGACTTTGTTGTTCCGGATGACTGGAAGGTAACAAAGGAGGATATGACATATCACGGCAGAGCAACCTTTGACGGTACTGTATTCTCACCGACTTCAAGAGAGCTTCAGGACGGTGTGGAATATGTTCCGGTTGTAGCAGATGGCTGGTATCATCAGAATGATAACTCAAAGGGTACAAAGGTAAATGAAAAGCTTGGTATGTTCTCACAGGTATTCATTAAGTATCCGAAGCTGTTCTATGAAAACAGAGGTAAGCAGATTGAAGGTCTTTATAATGAATTCATGAAGAAGATGGAAACAGAAAACTATTACTATATAGAGTCTGTTCCGATGAGATATACTTCGGATGAGCAGGATACATTAACAGACGTACAGACATCACTTACAACAAAGCGTGATGAGTATATGGCTCGATTCCTCTTAGGCAATATGGATCCTAATAATGATGCTGATTGGAACAAGTATATCAGCGATATGAAGAGAGTAGGACTTGAAAAGTTTGAAAAGCTTCAGACTGAGGTTTACAACAGAACACAGTCACAGTTAAACGAAGATAACTAACATAATTCCAAGAGAGCCGGGAGAAAATTAAAAAATATTCCCCGGCTTTCATTGGGTTATAGAAATAGTTCGGATACCCTGCACAATTAATCACCATGTGCGGGGTATAGGACGATAAAACAGTATATGGGTGCTAACATAAATAAAATGGAGGAGAGGTCTTATGAATAATAAGATGAAAAAGGCATTGGCATTGTTGATTGCCTTGGGTATGATGTCCGGAACAATTCCGCCCGTCATGGCAGAAGGCAGCGACACGAAAATACAGAATGCCGAAATGTCAGATGCTGCGGAGATAAGCGAAGCGGCAGCTGATGAAAATTCGGAAGAGGCTGCGGAAGACGATAATATTGCGGATATTGCAGCGTCCGATGATCCGATGATAATCGATAAAAGCTTTGAAAATTCAGAACTTGGCAGTTATTCGGACGGAATAAACTATTTAAAAGTCGGAGCCGACCAGGTTAAGTTTGAGGTTGTCAACGGTGAAGAAGCGGGAAGAAGCGGAAAGATTTTAAAAATTAATCAAGCCGCAGCAACAAAGGAAAAAATGCAGTTTGCACCGGTGTCAATAGGAAATGACGAGTACGGTGCAAGAAAAATAGTTACATCTCTTGATATAAGAGCTGAATCAACATCAAGCTTTAATCTTACTCTTGCCAACGGTACGAGTAATAAAAATATAGGCGGAGGTTTCAGACTTGACGGCGGAAATATTCAGGTATGGAGTGATAATGAAGGAAAAGGCACTTTATACTATGAAAAAACAGGAACGAAGTATAATGTAAGCGAATGGCATACATTAATGATGGTTACAGATGTAAATGAAGATAATAAAATTGTAAGCCAGACATATTATATTGACGGTATAAAGGTTTCACAGCAGGCATCAAGTGAAAAGTGCTTAAAGGAAGCAGCCGTTCCTACAATGTTCAGACTTGATTTTACGGATGCGAGTTCGGGAAATATATTCTATATCGATAATTTCTCGATGGTCGATGTACTTCCACAGGCTGAAGCCGTAACAGAAAGCTTTAAGGCAGACAGCACAATCGATATTTCAAACTATTTAACAAAAGACGAGGATAAGATTACTGTTCCGACAGAGTACAACGGTACTAAACTTATTTGGGAATCATCAAATAAGTCGGTAATAGATACAGATAAAATAAATGAAAACGGAGAAATTCCGGTTACACATACAGCTTTGGATGAAAATGTGATTTTAACAGCTAAGGTAAAAATATCCGGAATGTACGGAATTGAATATCCATCAGATGCTGCTGCAATAGGAAGCACCGGAAAAGAATTTAATGTTTCGGTACAGAATAACACGGGTGAAGAGTCTGATGAGTCAAAGGCAAACAGAATTGCACTTAGCTTAGAGCCTGAGGAAAAGACAGTAAGCGGAGACTTTGTTCTTCCTTCAAAGACGGATATTGTTGAATCGGGTGCAGAGATAACATGGTCATCGGAGGATACTTCACTTATAACAATTGACGGAATGAATGCAAAGGTAACCAGACCGGCATTTGATTCGGAAAATAAGACAGCAAAGGTTACCGTAACTGTTAAGTATGGAAAGGCAACGGCATCTAAGTCATTCGGAATTACGGTTGTAAGAAATTCAGAGCCTGTAACCGATGCAGAGAAAATAAGATATACAGAGGCAGAGCTTAAAAAGCTTGGTTTATCCGAAAGCAATGCAACAGCGGTAAGTCTTGGAGAAAGTGTTATT
Source organism: uncultured Eubacteriales bacterium (assembly GCA_900556575.1). Classification (GTDB taxonomy): domain Bacteria; phylum Bacillota; class Clostridia; order UBA1381; family UBA1381; genus UMGS1958. The sequence goes on along the minus strand of USPO01000065.1, from coordinate 800 downwards.
TCGGCTGAAACAAAGGATATATTTGCAGAAAAAGGAATATCGTTTACAATTTCATCCGGAGATGAAGAATGGATATCAAATGAAGGTATTGTAATGAAGCAGCCTGAAAAGGGCGAGGGTAAAAAAGAAGTTAATGTAGCTGTAACCGTCACGGCAGGTGCGGAAAAAAAGACATTTAATTATGTTGTAGCAATTCAGCCGAGACAGGCAGCAAAAGCATATCCGGGAGCACAGGGTTACGGTACTCAAACAAGAGGAGGAGCCGGCGGATATGTATATCATGTAACAACTCTTGCGGCAGACGGTCCGGGAAGTTTGAAATACGGTATGGAAACAGCAACGGGAAACCGTATAATTGTATTTGATGTCGGAGGAACGATCGATTTAACATCGGTAGGACGTGCTTTGACCTTAAAGGGTGACCAGGGTTCACATGTTACAATTGCCGGTCAGACGGCACCGGGAGATGGTATTCAGTTAAAGGGTTATGGATTTGCGTTCTCTAATATAGAGGATGTAATTGTTCGTAATATTAAGATTAGAATCGGTAACGTAAGAAAAGCAGGAGATACATATCAGTCAGACCCGTTATCGGTATCGGGTTCAAATAAAAGAGTGGTTCTTGACCATTTGACGATGAACTGGAATGTAGACATGGGCTTCCGTGTATACGGTTCAGAAATTACAATGTCAAATTGTATGATTACCAAGGCTCTTTATTATAACACACCTCATGAAAAAGGTAAGCATAACTATGCGGGAATGTTCGGTCCTAAGTATGGTTCATTCTATAATAACTA
>USPO01000064.1 GCA_900556575.1 uncultured Eubacteriales bacterium | reverse complement strand
CGTTAATTCGGACGGTTTCAAGATTAGACGTGTTGCTATCGAGAGTGACATCTCAATGATGACAAGCCTTGATACAGTAGGTGCATTAGTAGATGTTGTTGAGGCTAAGTACTCAGAAACATTAACAGATGCAATTGCATTATCGGATATTAACATTAAATAATCCTTCAAAAAGCGTGCAGGTATTTAATCTGCACGCTTTTTTTGTTCAACTTATGAGATTTTTTCTTATATTTGCTTGATTTAATTTGTAAAATATGATATAATTATTTTATATCATATTTTACAAATTAATTTAACAAAGGAGTTATAAAAAATGAAACCAAAACAGCATCAATCTATTGTGGAATTTTATTCTTCCCTAAATAAAAGCTGGGTTTCCTCAGCAATTGATGAGGAAATCGATAATTTACCGCTAAACCGAACTAAACGGCGTGACTTGAAAAAAAGCAAAAATATTGTAAAAAAGCTTATTCCAATTATTTATGTCGATTCATCCCGAAAGAATTTTGCAGAGAATATTTATTCTCACTACAAGGATAAAAATCCTCTTGACGGTATAATTGACTATGATAAAATTCTAAATTCATTCAATGCCGAAAATGCCGATATGTATACGGCATATATGCTTCATATATGCTTTTCGGTTGAGGGATATTATGAAAATTTTTTCAAGAAATTTATCCTATCGGAGCAATTTATGAATACAATTCATAACCGATGGTCTAAGCAAAAAAAGGAAATTTCTGCAGATGCAGAATTAAATGACAAATCTGCAGAACAAATTAAAATAATAGAAGAAAACAACACAAATATACCTGAAAATACAAAAACTCAGGAAGAAAATTTAAATAAAACCGAGGATTTTTCTGATGATATATCCAAATCTGAAAACATAAATAATACGGATATTATCCAAAAAAATGATACCTCGCCGTTTGATGACCTTACAGACCTTGAACAAATAGAATTTTCTGACGATTGTTTTGTACATACAGGAGGAACAGAAGTCCAAACAAAAAATGATATTAAAGACTCTGTTGAAATCAGTATAGAAAATAATATAGAAAAAAACTCAGAAAATATTGATGTTTCCGAAAATCAACTCTCGGCTGATGTCAAATCTGATACAGCACTTGAGGCAGAAATTTCAAATATTAAAAATAAAGACAATACTCTGCCAGAGTCCGTATCCCATGACATTACATCTGATGAAAATACAGAGCCTTTGATAGTCAAAAAAAACGAAGAAACATCAGATACAGAAGAAAACAAGAAAAGCGAAAAAAGTGCCGAAAAACCCATACCGGAAACAGACTCCGAAAATTTCGTAACCGAAACTGCTGAACTGGATTTAAATAAAATTAATGAAATACCGGACATTAATGCTGAAGATAGTGTTACTGCACCTGTAAAAAATGCCATAAATGAAGTAACAGTACTTAATACTGAGGAAAATTCCATTTCATCAGCATCCGATGATAAGGAAAATATCACCACACCCAAAACAGAGGTTAAATCTGAAATTGTAATTCCAAAACCTAAAAAGCCGAGATATTTGGGATTTATTTCAATGATGAATACTTTCTACAATTTCTACCCTCAATATTTGCTAAAAGACAATACAGCATACATGGTAGATAATCCTGAGTATGAATTTCCGGAAAAAAGAAACGTTAATCTTTTCTATGTGAAGAATTCAGCAGCAAATGATTTTCTCCAAAAAAATTACGATGCTAATTCTGCAATTGTAATTGAATTTGACCGCAAGGAAATGGAACCAAACTATAAGCCCGGTACAAGAGAAGTAAACCAGACAAATTACAAACTCGATACAGAAAGGCTTGTTCAGAACGGTTTAATTAAGCAGGCATATGAATATAATGCATATAGGGTAGTTACTCCTAAACATTCCGTTAATTTCTACGGCAGCATATCCGTCAAAGAATACTGCCGAAACGGAGAAAAGGTATTTATGCGCTATAAGGATAAATATTACGGTCCTTGTACCGCTGAAAGACTCGGAAATCTGACACTCATTAATTTTGATATAAAGAACAGCAGTCATATGATAAAATATTACAGTGATAATGAGCGTCACAAGAAATTCGACTTGCTTTCACTTGAACTAAACGATTATTACAGATATATATATGTATTCTCAGGCAGCAAACCTAACAGCGAGGATGTTATAACAGACGAAATACTCCTTGATGAATTCAGATGCCTTATAAAAAGAACTCATAATAAAACGAAAATTGACCTTACAGACGTAAATAATCTTGCTTCCGACAACAATAATTCTCCGTTTTTGAGAAAATGTCCGGAAGAAATACGCAAAGCACGTTTTGAAAGGCTTTCAACTATTCTGAAAAAGCGTATTCAATTTGAAAGTGACAGCTCCGATATTCTTATCGATTGGGTAAGACATGACTTTGACAGTCTAAAGCCTATTTTTGATGCAGCTATATCTCCTACTGCTGAAAATGTTATTTACTACACACTTAGAGAGCAAAATGACCGTCTTGCGGATGAGGTAAAAACACTGCGTGATGAAAATGAGGAACTCACAAAACTTCAGGCAGAGCAGAACAGCGGTATACTATTTGAGCGTGAGCTTGAAAGAAGAATACGCCGCAAAACTGATGAACTTGATGCGCTTATGAACAGGTATGAGAACTTAAAGCATATTGCCGATATTAATGATGAAATAATTGAAAAAGAAGACCTTATAAAGCAATACCGCAAAAAAGCTGCTGCAGAAAATGAACGTCTTTTAGGTATAAGAGAACAAATAGGAAATCTTTCCTCAGATGTAACCAATGCCATAAATAAGGCAAGAGATGCAGCTTCAATTGCATTTGAACCTATAATTGCAAATAAACTTTTAAAGTCTGCTGCCGAATGGGAAAATGATAATTATGAAAATAAACTTGCCCAAACAGTAAGCACAATAAACTCAATCAAACCGGATGTAATGAGTTCAAATGAATTGATTGAATACATTTGCCGCAGCGTACAGGGTTACAGAAGACATTATAGTGACAACAGTATTCTTAATATTGTGATATGTATGACCCAGGGCTTTTTAACTGTATTTTCCGGTGAACCGGGAATAGGAAAAACCTCAATATGCAATATTATGGCAAAGGTTCTCGGTCTGACACAATTCTCAAGACAGCTTTCCTCAAAAAGGGACTGCATTGCGATTGACAGATATATTCCGGTTGCGGTCGAAAAGGGATGGACTTCAAAGAGAGATTTCATAGGTTATTACAATCCTTTGACAAAAAAGTTTGACGCTGCAAATAACGATGTATACCAAGGCTTTAGAATACTCGACAAAGAAATTGTGGATAACATTGATATTTCCAAATACCCGTTTGTAATGCTGCTTGATGAGGCAAATCTAAGCCAAATGGAATACTACTGGGCTGATTTCATGAATATGGCGGACAGTGATTCACGCAGTATAATGAAACTTAACTTAGGTGCCGGAATTACAGTTAAAATTCCAAAAACCTTCCGCTTTGTCGCAACAATAAACAACGACCAGACTTCCGAAGTAATGTCGCCGAGACTTTTGGACAGAGCATGGATGATTTCTCTCCCCGAAGTTGAATTCGACGAATATGATGATTTTTCAGAAAGAAATTCGCCGTCAAAAATCATTTCATGGGATAACCTGAATAATACATTCGGAGAAACAGCCGGTATTGGAAGACACACCGAAAACGAAGAAATTCTTAAGAAATTCTATACCTGCTTTGAGAAATATGGTGTTCACGTAAGCTTCAGAACCAAAAAAGCTATTAACTCATATGTTAAAACAGCACAGGCAGTATTCCTTGATGAAGGAAAGAGGTCAAAGAACTTAATTGCAATTGACTATGCAATCACTCAAAGGCTTTTGCCTAAGCTGAATACTTACACAAACAAAAAGCTTTTACATGAAATAGATACATTATGCAAGAGCAGCAAGGATATAAAGCAGCTTGATATGACAGCAAAATATGTTGCCGGTATGCTAAAAAATGCTGAATATAACGACATTGCTATGTTCAGCTAAAGGCGGTGAAATAAGTGGGAAACTTAATTACAAGACTTGAACCGTATCAGTCAAGCTCCATACCGCTTAAATGCACCTCTCTTGAGAACTACCGCAGCAGCACACAAATTGGTGCATATATAAGGCATGACATAACTTACAGCCTTTCCATAGCAAATTTATACGGTTTTGATGGGATAAATGTATATATCAACGATGAGCTTTGCGACTCTCATATTATTCCCTCATATGGTTATGGTGTCAAGCTTGATATAGGAAAGGCCTTTATAAATACTTTCGGTATTGTACATATGCGAATAAAGGTCAGATATGGAACGGCTATTAAGACCTATGTATCAGAAAATATGTCCATCCTAGTAAGGGATACAGAACTGAACAGCAGCGTTGAAAATATGGTTAATTATATATATGAAAACTTTGATGAATTTCTGTATGTAAATTACAAAAAAACAAGTGCCTCCGAAATAACAAGTATCTCGGAGGCACGAGATATAAACACAGTATTTTCAATGCTTACACGAATTAAGTACATCTACACTGCAAACTACAATGTGCTTAAAATAAATGCCCGTACACGGCTTCTGCCAAGCACAAGTGTTGAAAGTTTCGAGCGGCTGCAAAACATAAACAGTTCTACACTTCAGTACATAGTATCTCATCCGGAAACACTTACAGAAAGTGAGTTTAATACAGGAATACAATTTTTCGGAAAAAATTATATTCCAAAGCAGACACTTGTGTCAAAAAATATATATTCATCCGATATTTATGAAAACAGGATTATCATGAGCTTTCTAAAGAGTGTTATACTCCATATTATAAAAATGTATAATGAACTTGAAAAAATGCTCGCCGATATTCCTACAACAAGAATGAACAGGGATAATCTCATTGACTCATCATTTTGTGTATACAATGCTCTGCGGATGAAATATGCTGCATATAAGTTTAAAATGAAGCAGCTGCTTGAAGAATATAAAAATATCTACCGTGCCTATACAGGGATATTTAAGGATGTAAAAGTTACTGAACTTAAACAAATTCCTCCCCCATCTCCGGCCTTTAGGAACATAAGCACATACGGTATAGTTTACAATGAAATCATACACTGGTTTGGATTTGGTGAATATATGCTCGAAAAGGAAAAGGCATTAATATTATCATTCATGCAAACAAGCAAAATATATGAATACTATGTACTTTTAAAAATAAACAAAGCAATCGCAAGCAGCGGATATATCAGAAACCGAAGCTTTGCCTACAACTATTCATCAGAATTTAACTCAGGAACACTTAACAATACCTTTGTATATGATAAGGATAATATTAATATAGTTATATATTATCAGCCTGTTATATTCGGAGAAAATAATCAGCTGCAAACTCCGAATGATATTGACCTCTATAGAAATACATCCATCACATGGGGCGATAATATTCATGAAGGGCAGTGCTATACGCCGGACTATATAATAAAAATAACAAAGAATAATAAAAGCAGCTATATTATACTTGATGCGAAATTCTCCGATAAGGAAACAGTCCGCAACAAGCAGGTACCTATACTTGCTTTCAAATATCTTACATCTATAAGCAAAAAGCACCCTTCCGATGAAATTATGGGACTGTGTATAATATACGGAAAAAGTACAGACTCGGACAGCGGAGAGTCAATATATAATCAGAGTACAAATTCGGACAGCATTATTCCGTTCATAGATCTGCTTTCCGTTTCAGGCTCAAATCCGCAAAATTATGCAAGGCTTGCTGTTCTTATGGAAAAATATATAAATCGTGCGTTGGATAAGCAATAAAAAACAGAGGCTGCTGCAATTGATGTTTTGCGGCAGCCTCTGTTTTTTATCCTATATCCATAGGCTTATTCATTTATAAACTGTTCAAAATTAACCTATATATTTATTTTCATATACAGAAGCGGATAAGGGTTTCCCTCCTCATCATAATCTGTTCTTTTATAGGTCTTAAATCCCAAGTGTTCGTAAAATCCAACCGCCTGCGGGTTTTGCTCATTTACCGTTACCTCTTGTATTCCGTAATTTAAAACTCCATATTGAACCAGCTGCTTTCCTATTCCTTTACCTCTTGATTTAGGAGAAATAAACAGCATTTCCAGCCGCATATTTTCAACTCCCATAAAACCCGTAATTTTACTTTCTTCATCTTTGGCAGCAATAAGATGTTCAACTCCGTTTAGTGCCTGAGGAACATATTCCTTTATTTGATTTATTTCCGTATCGGAAAGGAAATGATGTGTTTCTCTGACAGATGCCTCCCAAACTTCTAAAAGAGTCCGCATAAGTTCAGTATTTCTTTCTTTAATTTCATATATTTTCATATATCTTCTCCTCATAAATCAGAAGCTGTCATTATAAAAATAACTCCATTTCATTTTCTTTTTTTATAAATCCTTTTCCTGCATACAAGTGTTTTCCCTGTTCACTGCTGCTAAGCCATAGTCTTTCTATATGATGCTGTTTGCAGTATTCTATTATGGTATCTAAAATTTGATTTGCAAAACCCTGTTTTCTAAATTGTCCGGCAGTATATATATTCAATATATAACCCTCTGTTCCGCTTAGATTTTCTTGGTACGGAATACGAGAAAACAAGCATAATGAACCAATCGAAACAATTTTCTGTTCCTTGTATACTCCCCAGCTAAATAAATCTTTGTTTATATGTAATGAATAATACTGCTCAGTTGCTAATTTTAATTTAGAAATATCTGTTTCATCAGAAATTTCCCCCAATTCCAAAAACAACTCTTTTCTTAATTGCCAAAAATCATCTATTGCTTTTTTATTCAACTGTACAATTTCATATTCCATGATGCTTACCTCTCAAATTCTGATTTGCCCTTATTACTTACATATTATGTTTATTTACAAATATAAGAGAAATATTTTCTTCCCTGCTCTTGTATCGCGCCTATCTTGTTATAAAAGTTAATCGCCAATTCATTCCAATCAAGACAGCTCCACTCTATTTTTGAAAATCCGTCCTGTTTAACAAACTCCTCTATTTTTGAAAAGAATTGTTTTCCAAAGCCACAATGCCGATTTTTCTCATTCAAAAACATATCTTCCAAATGAACTCCGCCCTCAGCTGCAAATGAACCAAACACAGGGTAATAAATAGCATACCCTATTGCTTCACAATTATATTCGGCAATCAATACGGTCGCTATTTTCTTTTTGAAAATCCAATGATATAAATGTTCCTGAGAACCCGTCATATCCTGAGGTCTTTTCTCATATGCCGCCAGCCCCTTTATCATATCTTGTATCAATGGAATATCGCTTTCATTTGCTTTTCTTACATTAAATTCTTCATTCATTTCTCCCTCTTCTCCTCTCAATTAAAAGAAAACAGCTTTCGCTGTTTTCTTTCCTGCAAATTGGGATTTTTATTTCTGTTGCCATGCCATTTCATAATCTTTCTCTCCGGTAGCTTTATTAAAGCTACTGCATTTGATTTCAAATCCTTCTCTTACTCATTCTTCTTCCTTTTTATCTTTCCATGTATGAATGATATATACAATCACACTAATATCAAAAACCATATCAATAATATTCGATACTATATCAAACCATTTCATATAATCACCTGCCACTTAAAATATGGACAAATATATCCATATCAAGAAATTGTAAGTTTTCACAAACATTACTTACTGTTTCAACGTGTATGCTTTTGA
>USPO01000063.1 GCA_900556575.1 uncultured Eubacteriales bacterium | reverse complement strand
TTCTACAACCCCAAGAGGCTGTCACAAAACTCTTTGAGTTTTGCAACAGCCTCTGCTTTTTTATGAACAACAATGTTCCTGTTTTACTTGGAAAATAGCAGCCTGCACACAGGTTATAATATAAGCTTTTCAATAACGTATGCAACTCCGTCCTCATCATTTGACGGGGCGATAAAATCAGCTGCGGAATATGCGTATTTATCACCGTTTTTCATGGCAAATCCAAAGCCGGCTTTTTTTAAGGCTTCAGCATCGTTTTCACTGTCGCCGAATGATGCTGTATATCCCGGATTTATTCCCAATACTTCAGCAAGCTTTAGCATAGCGTTTCCCTTGCTTGCGTCTTTGTGGGATATATCAATATTGTAGGGACTGCCGTATACATATATAACATCTTTGTAGTTTCCGGGAATTTCAGTAACTTCTTTTTCAATTTCCATTGGTACGCCGTAGAAAGTCGGTGTTATAATCTGAACAGGAGAATTTTGCTCTAAAATAAACTCAGGCAGATTATAAACCGGTATACGGGTTTTCTTGAAATATTCAATTACAAATTCTTCTGTTCCGCGTTCTTCGGCTAAAGCAAACTGACTGCGTTCCATATAGCCCTTTCCATTTATATATGCTCCTAAAATTACATCCTTATCTATTATACGTTTTACAATTTCTGCTGCTGTCTCGCAAGGCATTGCCGTCATGGATAGGATTTCTTCATTCATGGTATAGAGTGCGGAGCCATTGGCTGTGATTAGATAATGAACTCCCGGAAGTGCCTTGACATAGTCCGGAATGCCGTGGAATGTACGTCCGGATGAGGGAACAATCTCAATTCCCTTGTCGGCTGCCTTTTGCAGGACAGATTTTACTCTCGGTGATACAGTTTTATCTGAACGAAGAAGTGTACCGTCTAAATCAAGAGTAATAATTCTTACTTTCTTCAGCTCTCTTAATTGATGAATAAGTCCTTCGGCTGTATTTAAAAATTCATCTTCAACATCTTTTTGGGGTACATAAGAAAAATCGGGTCCACTGTTGAGATACGGTTCTTCATCGAAAAGTTTTTCATTCATATGATGAAGAAATTCGTGATATAAAAGAGCATCATCTATTTCTTTTATAAATTCAAGCTCCTTTTTATCGGGGAGTATACCGACAAACTTTTTGTATACCGCATCAGTTATTCTTTTTTCTATTACTTTGTATTCAGGTATGTTTTTTTTAACCGGACGTGTCACATCGGCAATATATGCCTCGGAGGCATCGTGAAGAAGGCACATAAGAACAAGGCGTGGGTTTGCGCGGCGTTCCATTGCCTCATATGCACAATGGAGAGAATGCTGTGCTACCGAATAAAATTCTCTGTAATGTCCGCCGGCACGAATTATCATTGAAAGTGCGTGGGCGATATCACGCATATCTATGTCTTTTTCAAGAGGTTCAATCGGGGTGAAGTGCTTTCCGGTGAATGTTGTGATGTAGTCCATAATTTTGCTCCTTTTCGGCTTTATTTGAGTATATGATATCACGAAATGACTGTAAAATCAATAGCGAAAATGATTAAAATAATATCTGTCGTGGCTGAAATAATGTATAAAAAATAATATCAGATATATACATTATATAAGACATATTTTTTATTTAAATTTTTTGCGGTATTTTGCCGAAAAAACTTGACAATTTGTCTTAAAAATAGTATGATATATATAGGAAAACAGTAAGGTTTTCTAATAATATTATAGAAAAGAGAATGATTATGGACGGAAACAAATTCAGAGCAGTATTGCTTATAGTGGTATCAGCAATTCTTATACCTGTCATATACAGTCTTTACGGTAATATATATGCAGGTGCAGCAGCAATAATAGCAATTGCGGCAATAGCTGTATTTATTATATTAGTTGTTAAAAAACCGAAAACAGATGATGAAAAGAAAAAATCTGATGTATGTTCAGATATAAATAGTATAGCACTGAAAGCAAGAGGAAAAAATTATGTTATCACATCTGGCAGCGGCTTTAATCTGGAGGAAAATCTTCAGAAAGGTCTTATGAGTTACGTTGAAAACGGAGTTTGGTGTATTGAGGACAATGGAGAAAAGGGAGATGCACCTATTGAAATATGTGTGCCTGATGGCTTTGTTCCTCAAAAGCTTTCCGTTTCAGCAGAGGATGGAAATGTTATGATTAAAATTCCTTCAGTGCGAAAACTTGAGCTTAAAATTCAAGGCGGAAATGCTGAGATTTATGATTTGAAGGTATATTCGATGAATATTGATGCAGGAAAGGGAAGCGTAAGAGCAGCTGTTAAGCTGTTTGGTTCGTCAGAGTTTAACTGTGGCAGCGGAAGTATTTATGCGAATATAGACAGCGATATGCAGAACTTTAACTTTAATGCTGAAACCGGAATGGGAAGCATAAAGATAAATGATGAAGAATTTAACAGTGGAAGAAGAAGCGGAACGGTTGATAATAATTCAGATAATGTTATCATAACGAGATGCGGAATGGGAAAAATAGAATTAAATTTCAAGGAGCAGGATATAAAATGAGCAGAGATGAGTATTTAACTGAAATATACCGTGAATCGGGTTTTATGCTTTCTTATGAAAGAAGAAAGATGATGAACTATTTCAGAAGCTATTTTATTCCCGGAATGGACGAAGAAAAGGTCTGTTCCGAATTGGGTGAACCCAAGGAAGCACTGAAAGCATACCTTGCAAAGGGTATACCTACTAAAAAAACACGGGCAGCTGAGATTGTTATGTATATAGCAGCAATTTTTGCGGCTCCGGCGGCAATTTGTGCCGGTGCGGCAGCAGCTGTTATAATTCTTATGCTTGGCATTGCGGCGGCTGTTTTTATGGTAATGGCTCCGCTTGCCGGAATTATGCTTTGGCTTAATGGAATTGCCGATGCGGTAAATATTTTGTTCTCGGCAGTATCAGCAGGTGATAAGCTGTGTACCGTTGGAGGAGGATTTATTTCGTCGGCAATTGGATTGCTTATAATGCTCGGAATGGTGAAGCTGTATAAGAAATTTATACCATGGCTTGCAGAGGAACTAAATTCTTCATACCGCAGAATAAAAAGCAGGATAAAGAAGATAAGATAGTATCGGGGAAGGGAGAAATGAAAAATGAACAAGCTGACAAAAACTGTATTAATAACATCGCTTGCGCTTTTTGCATCCGGAATTATATGTACTGGTGCAGGCCATGCTCTTAACGGCAGATATGAGGCAGATAACAGTAGATTTCATTTAAATATAAATGGAAAGGAATACAAAGGAAAAGATAACAAGAAAAATAAATCAAATGATAAGGATAATAGTAAAAATAAAAGTTATGGAAATGGAAGCTATGGCTATGGAAATGACTACCGAGATAACGGCGGAAGCTATGGATATAGTGACAGCGATGATATAGAGGACTTTTTCAAGAGCTTTGGAATGGGAGATGATTTATTTAATGAATTTTTCGGTGACAGCGGCAGCAGCTATTACGGAGGAAACGGAGACAGCAGCTCATCAGAAGGAGAGAATAATTCTTCAAACGGAAGAATATACTATTATTAAAGGACAAATTTTATTTTGTCATAATTAACGTTTTTGTTGTTTAAATGCGGCTGCAGAATATTTCATCGGCTGCTGAGAAATATAGGCAAAAATATCAGAGGGGAAACAAAAATATGAACTACTCAATTGATTACCTAAAACTTTTGGCGGAGCAATATCCTAATATATCCTCTGCCTGTGCGGAAATTATATCACTTCAGTCGCATCAAAAGCTGCCGAAGCTTACGGAGCATTTTATGAGTGATATTCACGGTGAATACGAGTCATTTCTGCATATTTTAAAGAATGCGTCAGGTGTAATCAAGGATAAGATTACGACAATTTACGGAAGAACACTTTCACAGCATGACAGGGAAACTCTTTCTACTCTCATTTATTATCCGGAGAGAAAGCTTGACCTGATAAAGCAGGAAGTGGATAATATTGATGACTGGTACAAGATTACAATTTACCGACTGATCGAGATTTGCCGAACAGTTGCGTCTAAGTACACGAGAAGTGCAATTCTCAAGCTTTTGCCGGATTGTTTCGGTGATATTATAGATGAGCTTATTCAGGCGGATTTGGCAATAGGTTCTGATAAAGAGGGATATTATAATAAATGTATTTCAACTATTGTTGAGATGGGAGTATCCGATGAGTTTATAGTGGAAATATCAAACTTAATACAAAATCTTGCAATAGGAACATTACATATTATAGGCGATATATTTGACAGAGGTCCAAGAGCGGATATTATACTTGATACACTGGAAAATTATCACAGTGTAGATATTCAGTGGGGTAATCATGATGTACAGTGGATGGGTGCAGCTGCCGGTTCAATGGCTTGTATCGCAACTGTTCTTGCTATATCGACACGATATTCAAATTTCGATTGCCTTGAAGATGGATATGGTATTAATATGCGTCCGCTTACTGTATTTGCGATGGAGACTTATGCGAACGATCCATGCCGCTATTTTATGCCGAGAAATCCTAATATGGTTAAGCTTTCAAGGCATGACAGTGCGTTGTGGGCAAAAATGCATAAGGCAATCTCAATAATTCAATATAAGCTTGAAGCACAGCTTATTAAACGTCACCCTGAATTTGGAATGGATAATCATATAATGCTTGATAAGATTGATTATGTGACGGGGACTATAAATATTGAGGGAAAAACATATAAGCTGAGAGATAACAATTTCCCGACTGTAGACCCTAAAAATCCATTTGAACTTACAGAGGGAGAAAAGGAGCTTATGAAGGCTTTGAGGGCATCTTTCCTTCATTCGGAAAAGCTTCAGCGTCATGTTAAGTTTATTTATAACAAGGGAAGTATGTACTTAAGTGTAAATAATAATCTGCTTTATCATGGCTGTATGCCAATGAATGATGACGGAACTTTCAGAGATGTTGAACTAAAGGGTTCAAAGTACAGCGGCAAGGCTCTTATGGACAGGGCAGAAATTATAGCACGAGAGGGCTATTTTGGTAAGGCAGGTTCAAAAGAAAAGTCATACGGTGAAGATTTTCTTTGGTATCTTTGGTGCGGCTGCTATTCTCCTCTTTACGGAAAGAATAAGATGACAACTTTTGAAAGATATTTTATTGAGGATGAGAGTATTTGGACAGAGGTTAAAGACCCGTATTATAAATTTATTGAAGACCCGAATACCTGTGATAAGATTTTAGAGGAATTTGGAATTGACAAGGACAATATTTTTGCACATATAATTAACGGACACGTTCCGGTAAAGATAAAGAAGGGTGAAAGTCCGATTAAAGCAAAGGGAAAGCTGATTGTAATAGACGGCGGGCTTTCGAGAGCATATCAGCCTCAGACGGGTATTGCGGGATATACTCTGCTTTTCAATTCACACGGTTTGGTACTTAGTGCACATGATGCGTTTGAATCTGTCGAACACGCGGTAAAGAAAGATGAAGATATGTATTCGACATTGGACGTTATAGAGCTTGCACCTAAGCGTCTGCTTGTGGAAGATACTGACGAAGGAAAAGCAACGCAGAAGAAGATTAATGCTCTTAAGGCATTAGTAAGAGCCTACCGAAAGGGAATAATAAAATAAGCTTTGCATCTCACCCTCTTTCAAGGCTCGGAGTACACAAAGTACGCCGTCGCCTTTCAAGAGTGCAATCTGCTTTGCTTATTACATAAGCTTTTGCATCTAACCCTCTTTCAAGGCTCGGAGTACACAAAGTACACCGTCGCCTTTCAAGAGTGCAATCTGCTTTGCTTATTACAATGAATATTATACTTTTGCCGCAGCAATGCGGCAAAGAATGGAGAGGTAAATGAATAACTATGTAAATGAACCGTTAGTTATAAGTATGGCGGTTCCTAACGGAAATTATGAGGTAACTGTAACGATAAAGGCACATGAGGATACTGTTTTTTCTATTTTTACTCAGAGCAGGCGTTTCATAAGAAATGATGTGGAGATAAAGAACGGAGAAAGCATGGATATAGTGTTTAATTCCAATGTATGTGATTATCACTTTGACGGCGGAGAATATACCGAGGTTAAAAATCTTGAAATATTTATTTTGTCGGACGGAGCGGTAACGGCAACAGCGGCAGTTAGTCCGGTTAATATTCCGACAATTTATATTGCGGGAGACTCTACTGTAACAGATCAGCCGGCAGAATATCCTTATGTACCGTCAGAAACCTACTGCGGCTGGGGACAGGCACTTCAAAGCTTATTAAAGCCCGGTATTGCGGTATCGAATCATGCACAGTCGGGTTCGTGTACAATGGCATTTATAGAAACGAACTGGACGGCATTTAAGGATAAAATAAAGTCGGGAGATGTACTTATATGTGAATTCGGTCATAATGACCAGAAATTAAAGGAACTCGATGCATACGGAGGATATGCTGAGAGATTAAAATATTTTGCGGATTTTGCAAAGGAAAAAGGTGCATATATAATATTAAATTCGCCGATAAATCGTATTATATTTGAAGAAGACGGAACTATCAGAAATCTTTTGGGAGAATACCGGAATGCGGTGAAACAGGTCGCAGAAGAAAAAGGGATTCCATTTGTTGATATGTGGAAGAAAACAACGGATTATTTTGAGACTGCCGGACCTGTAAAGTCGTGGGAATTTTTTCGATGCAAAGGTGAAGAAAGAGACTATACTCATACAAACGATATAGGCGGACTGATGATTGCAAAGTTTTTTGCACAGGAAGTATTAAAAAATAATATAACTCCTATTGCTGAATTTATTGATAAAGGAAGAATTAAAACAGAACAGGTATATGCGGATAAGTCGGACAGCTTCGATAATTCATCGATGAAAGAGCATATAAAGTCGATAGGTCTTGTAAATTTACCCGACAGTGCCGATATAGATGCCGATATAACCGGATTGCAAATATAGTGGTAAAAAAATCACTTGCAAAATTGACTGATATGTGATATTATATAAAAGAAGAATATTATTTTGTTTAGATTGGAGGAAGTGACATGGCAACTTCAACTTTTAATAAAAAAATAGTACTTGATGAAAACGCAGCAAGAATTTTAGCAAATGAATTAAATAATAATAAGACATATGAGTTACAGACAGTGAATGTTACATCGCCAATGAAAAAAGAGGAGTTTAAGATATGGCTGAAGTCAATAAGTTCCAAATCGTAAAGTTAAAAGATATTATTAGTGACAACGATTTGAATGAATATTACATGCCAAGAATATTAAATTTTTCATGTTTGAATAATGACGTAGAAATGTTTTTGAAAAATAAGGCCGCGTCATATGAATGCAGAGGAAAAAGTTGTACGTATCTTGTAGTAGATTCGCTAAATGGCGAAATATTGGCATATTATACATTGAGCCTTAAATCAATAGATTTTGATGAGAGTGTTTCAAAATCTGTTATAAAAAGTATAGATGGATTTTCTAAGGATGTTTCGTCAATTGCTGTAATATTAATAGGTCAGCTTGGGAAAAATAGTATATATAAAAATAAAATTATTGGAAAAGAATTACTTTCATTAGCGTTGGGGACAGTGTATAGTGCAAAAGACATACTTGGAGGTCGTATTTGTTTGTTAGAAATAGAAGATACAGAATGTAATGAAAAAGTTGTAGATTTTTATAGAGATAATGGATTTAAAATTTTACAGCATGATAAAACAGATAGATTTATTCAAATGTTTAGAAAACTATGAGGCTGTTGCAAAACTCAAAGAGTTTTGTGACAGCCTCTTGGGGTTGTAGAA
>USPO01000062.1 GCA_900556575.1 uncultured Eubacteriales bacterium | reverse complement strand
CCATTCCAATTGCTGTTGTAATTGATTTTGGCAGAAGTGTTACATAATGCTCATGACTCAAATTAAAGAGAAGTGCCATCGCAAACACACATATAAGACTTGTTAAAACACCGCTTATTATTCCTGCCGCAATAGCCTTTGCGTGCTTTTTCAAAAGTTCCGTCTGCTCATAGAGCGGAACGGCAAGGCAAACCGTTGCCGGAGTCAACAGGTAACTCAAATACTTAGCGCCCTCGTTATAGCTTGAATAATCTATCTTACAGAATACAAGAACCGCTATTGTTATCACAATCGCTATCAAAAGCGGATTAAATATCGCAAGCTTAAACTTCTTCTTTATAACCATTCCCACAAAATAAGCCGCAAGACTTAAAGTTACACCCAAAAATACAGAACTGCACAACATATCATTCATTTTTCGCAGCCTCCTTTTTCTTATCGTCATTTTTCACAGTCGACGGTGCTATAATTTTCGCCGCAGAAACCGCTGATTTTGCGGATTCTTTTTTTCTGTTGTCATGCCTTATGACCGCTTGTGTTATAATTCCCGTTGCCGCCATTACAACAACCGTGGATACCGCTGTTATCACAGATACCGGAACTATTACGGGAGCAAGTACATTGTAGGATTCCAAAAGTCCGGCACCCGCCGGAATAAACATCACCGGCATAATTTCCACAAGAAATACCGCCGTTTCTTTAACAGATTCAATCTTGATAACCTTTGTCATCAAAGCTGCATACAATAAAATCATTCCGTACACACTAGCCGGAATACTCAAAGGAATAAGGCTGTTTAAGACCTCTCCCAAAAATGTTATGAAAAGTATCAGCCCAAATTGCTTAATATACTTCATTAAAAATACATCTCCATTTGTTTTGAATTGGTACTACCAATTATATCACTATACCCTTGAATTGTCAATGTATAGTTTGTACAAATGTAAAATTCAAACGTAAAACGCAAAAATATAAAGAACGTACCGCCGTTAAAAAATCTCAAATCACAATCGGCGGCATAATTCCATGAATTTATTTACAATCAGCTTTAATACCCATGCAAAATTCAAGTGCCGTAAGGAATCCGAAAGATTTTGACGTCCCCACATTCAACTTCTAGGCGTCCATAGTTTTAACTTCTAGACGTCCCCACATTCAACTTCAAGAGGTATCAAAATTAGAACCTAATCATACTAATAGAATAATACTGAGAAGAGTAATACTGAGTATAATAATACCGAGAAAAAAAAGAGACTGAGCTGCTTGCTAAATCCATCCATCTATCTATTATATTACAGAAGTTTAATTTTGAAACTAATTATGATGGATTGGATAGATGGATTAAAAAGCAGCAGCATTTTTTATTAACATCTAAAATCCGCAAAAAATTATGTTAATAGCAATAAGTTAAAATTTGTCCGTATATTTTAACAAAACACCGTTTAGCCGTTAATCGTAAAATGTAAGCAATGCAAAACAGCAAAAGAGGCTGTCACAACACTCAAAGAGTTTTGTAACAGCCTCACCAATTAATTATTTACATCCAGTACCACAGGAGTCATACCCGCATATACAGGTACTTCATATGTTTTAACCGCTGACGGGAACATAGTAAATAATCTGTCAAGTATTGTTGCCTGATTAATCGCCCATTCGCAGTCCGTTGCATATTGATGCTGTCCCGGATTTGCCGGATTGAACAACATCTTATATAACGTGTTCTGCCTTGATTCAGACGCATTTACATACATATCGCTAATGAACTTAGCACCGCCCTTTATTGCGGCTCCTACGCTCGTCCAGCCCTCTCTGTATGCCTTCTGTGAGCCGGAATATACCGCACTGTTATCATATGCTCCTATACCGAATACATTGTATACCGTTGTACCATTAACCTCTATTCCTCTTGCAAGTGCCGATGTACCGTTTCCTGTTTCAAGCAATGCATGGGCAACAAGATACAATTCAGAAACATTATACTGCTGTGCGGCATCTATAAAGTCCTGTGCGTGTCCCGAAAGGACTCCCTTGCCTGACAGATACTTATTAAGCTCATCTGCCGATACATTGTTTGAATGTGATAAATCAAGGAATTGATACTTATACGCTCCGTCATGATAATACTCCGGATTCATGCACTGCCATACATCGGTTCTCGACGCATAGCCGTTTCCTCCGTTTACCTTAGGAGGTGTGCTGTTCGACATTTGAATATCTACCATTTCATCAAGTGTCTTTGAATAATTCGTGTAAGTAACCGTTCCGTCCGCCGCTCCGGTATACGGAGTATATGATGACGTATTTTCATCTTCCTTATACAGGTTCAGACGGTCGCCCTCTCCGTTCGGTTCTACCGTAAGCTTCATCATATCCTGCTTGCCGTTCGAGTCTGCTATAATATATGTTTCTCCCGGTTCCGAGGCTCTCACAATTCCCGTTTGACTCACACTTGCAACCGATGAATTTGTCGAAGTCCACTTAAGAGTTTTATTCTTTGCATTTGCCGGTGCAACAGCCGCTGTAAGCTTCATAAGCTCACCTGCTTTTAGTCTTGCATCATCCTTAAACTCATTCTCTATCGTTACAGAATCGACCTTTACGGCATAGTTAATTACATTTACAAAGCACTGTGCTTCGTAACCGCCGTCCTCCGTAACCGCATGAACCTTCGTTACTCCCACCTTTACCGGCTTTACAAAACCATGTTCGTCAACCGTTGCAATTTTTTCATCATCGGATCTCCAGATAAGTTTTTTATTCGATGCATTTTCCGGCGATGCCGCTGCCGCTATCATCATTCCGGATCCGCCGTTATATATATTAACTGTAGTAGTAGGCATATATATTCCGTCTGCCGGCTGAACAATTCTAAGCTTCGCAGTGTCCGATATCTGAGTATCACCGTACTTCACATTAATTGAAATATCTGCCTCTCCCGGAACAGCCGAGCTAACGAGTCCGTAATTATCAATAGGTGCCGCTATATCATTTGAAGTATTCCATTCATATTCTACCTGATTTCTTATCCATTTTGGATATACGGAAACCGTGTATTGAAGCTTTGCGGAATTATTATCTAAATATATTTCATCACTTGTTGTATCCAGTCTTACAACCATATGCGGATCCGATGTATCAAAATAGTTGTAATGATACCAGTTCATTGCAACCTCTATATCACTCTTTTCCGACTCCGTAAAATCATTTTTATCTGTACTTATATATCGAATGTGCATCAACAATGCCGCAAAGATTAATATAAGCGGTATAATAAGCAATATCCTTGCTCTGTTTTTACGCATACGGAGTATAAGCCTGCTTTGTGTCATGGAAACTTTCGTTTCCTTTAAATTCAAATTCACGCATTAACCCCCTTAATTAAGTGCATTTTAAATAAAGAGGCTGTTGCAAAACTCTTTGAGTTTTGTGACAGACTCTTGGGGGGGTGCAGAAAAATAGTGCAGACCGCATAAAAGCAAACTCAAATGTAGAAATTAATCACAAAAACGGCTTATTCTCTTTGCTTTATTCGCTTTATGCGGTCTGTGCATTTTGCTGCAGCCCCGTGATTTATTTTACTCCAAATGCCCCTGTATGTCAATAAAGCTACTCTATTGTTTATAAATTATTTACTTTGTTTTTAGGTTTTTTAATTGGGTTTATTTTGCGTATTTTTCCACAATATATCCGTTTGCAATGTTTTCAAGCTCATCTCCGAGCGGTGCAAGCGCTTCAAATTCAGGATACTTTTTCTTTAGGGCATTCGTCAGTATATAGTCGCAAAGCTGCGGATTTTTCGGCAGCAATGGTCCGTGAAGATATGTTGCAATTACATTCTTGTAATGCACACCCTCATTTCCGCAGCCGTCCGAATTTCCGTTTCCGAATATCACCTTTCCGAGAGGTGTGTGATTTCCGATATATGTTCTTCCGCCGTGATTTTCAAACCCCACTATCGGCTGTTCTATGAAATCGGCTTTAAGAACTATATTTCCTATAAGTCTGCCCTTGCCCTGTTCGGTGGTAATATCCAAAATATCAAGACCTTCTATTGTTTCGTCCGCAAGCTTATAGTATTTTCCCAAAAGCTGATAACCTCCGCATACCGCAATCAGAGTACCGTTATTTTCTACATATTCTGACAGCTGTTTTTTATGCTCCAAAAGTCTTGTGCAGACAATTTTCTGCTCTCTGTCCGAGCCGCCGCCGATAAAGACTATATCAACATCGG
Organism: uncultured Eubacteriales bacterium; assembly: GCA_900556575.1. Classification (GTDB taxonomy): domain Bacteria; phylum Bacillota; class Clostridia; order UBA1381; family UBA1381; genus UMGS1958. Next base: position 3,600 of record USPO01000062.1, on the reverse strand, counting down.
TCAAATCAAAGCCGGTGCTTTCGCAGGTGTAAGGAACGACCTCACACTCTATTCCTCTCCATTCAAGACGTTTTCTTATACATTCTATATTTCCCTTATCTCCGTAAAGATTCAATAAATCCGGATACAGGTGCAAAAGTTTCAGCTTCATCATCTATTTCCTCCGTCCTTTTTTAAAAGCTCCTTCAGAACCTCCTCGGTGGGGAAGAGAGCCGTGTAATTTACAAGTACATATACAACCTCGGAATCGGTTTCAAGCGCCTTCCTGACCGCTTCCTCCATGCTGTGAGTTATATGGCTTACCTTTATATCCGCATACTTAAATCTAAGCGATATATCCCATACTCTCAAACCGGTTGTCGTAAGCGTATTAAGCTTGTCATTCGCAATCTTATCAAAGTCAACATCCCAGAGCCACGATACATCATGACCGTCATTTACAAGGTCGTTAATCGCAATTATAACATCTTTTTTACGTTCATCGCTGTTTACCGTTGCTATTGCCTGATTAAATCCCGCCGGATTTTTTGAAAGGCTGAGAATTACGGACTTATTCTTAAAGTTAAACTCCTGCATTCTTCCTATCTGCGGCTTATAGTCCGCCAAAAGGCTGTTAAAATCATCGTTGCTTTCACCCATGACCTGTAACGCACCATATACCGCAATGAGGTTATAGATATTGTAGAAGCCCTTGTAGTTGACCTCCATATGCTGACCGTTCACATCGAATTTCATAGGAGAGCCTAATTTAACGTTTTTAACCTCAAAATCAATCTTAGGACGCTTAAATCCGCACTTCGGGCAGTAATAATCACCGAGCTGACTGTAATGGTAATAGTTAAATACCTGCTCCGTACCGCAGATAGGGCAGAAACGTCCTTCTTTGGTTTCATCGGTCTGAGGCAGAACCTTTTCCGATATTCCGTAATAATATGCCTTGTGGCTGCCGTTATAGCCGAATTTAACACAAAGCGGGTCATCACCGTTCAAAACAAGCTTTAAATCGGGAACCATATCTATCGCCGACTGAATTTTCTCCGAGGTAATGTCTATTTCTCCGTAGCGGTCAAGCTGGTCACGGAATAAATTTGTAACGATAAGTACATCGGGCTTAAAGTACTTGAAAAGAACCGGAGTATATGCCTCATCTATTTCAAGGCAGGCATAATCCACGCTTACTCTACCCAGAATATCAGCCTCCTGCAAAAATGCGGTAGCAACTCCGCTGAGCATATTTGCTCCGAGTCTGTTACACAATACTTTATAGCCCTTTTTTTCAAGTGCCGAGCATACGAGGGTATTGGTAGTTGTTTTTCCGTTTGTTCCGCAGGTTACAATTATACCTTTTTTAACATACTTATTAAGATTTTTTATTAAATTCGGGCATATACGCAAAGCATACGCCCCCGGGCTTGACGATGATTTTTTACCGATTAATTTTCCGGCAAGGGTAAGAATTTTTCCTGCCCATATTGCTGCAAGCTTTCTCATTTTTCATTATCCTTTCTCTTTGAACATTCTAAATCTATTTTATTATACTATACTTCCGGATTTTTTTCAAGTAAAAAGGAAATAAAAAAAAACAAACCGCCGCAGTCTTTATCCCTTGCGGTGGTTTGTTTTTATTTATTACCATAATATTTCTTACAATTCTTCCATTGCTTTTATTTCCCTATCCAAAACTTTAATCTTGGCATCCTTCACTAATTCATCAGTATATTTTTCTACATATTCACAAAGAACTTCATCATATCGTTTTTGGTATTCGATATATGAGCCATTAGTACTGTTAGTACGGCTTTCTGCTTCTTTTTTAATTTCTTCTATTGGCAATACCGTTTCCCAATATTTCATAAGCTGATGATTTTTATATTCTATCTTTTCTAATTCTATAAAATATTCATCTACCGTAATACCTCTGCCGCTGCAGTATGCTTTCAGTGGTGAACTCATTTCTGCATCATTGAGCACTTGCTTTGTCCTCTCCATATAGCTATTAAGCTCATTCATATCCGGCTCTATATTTTTCGAAAGAGCCGCAGATAACACAGCTTTATCCCTGATTAGTTCATTAATGATTTCTTTTTGTGTTTTTGACTTATTGCCTATTTGCTTTGTCTTTATTTCTCTTTCTGTAATAGGGCATTTATTTACTGTAATAACCGTCCTGTCAATATCAGAAATATTATCAAGTTCCTTAATCTCTTGTCCCATAGAAAACATCAACTCTTTTAAATCGTCCCAATCCGTCATACACTCACTATTATATTGAGGTGTTTCATCTGCTGATAACTGTACTTCTTCTACAGCTTGCACATCGTTTGTTTGCAGATTACCGCCGATTTGCTCATCACATCCCGAAAGCAAAAGCAAGCCTAAAATCATCAAAATCATAAATGCTTTTTTCATATATTTCATATTTATCCCTCCTATCTTATTATACCTGTATTTCCTATAAATGTTGAGGTTATGCCTGAGTCCTGATTTCCGTTAGGTTCATACCAATAATCAGTTATCTCTAACTTGCTTTCCGCTGTATTTATTCACTATTCTTATGCAGAAATCAATAATATCAATATGAACAACTATCGGAGTTTTAATCACTTACAGTCTCATAGTAGTACCAATCATTTTTTTCTAATTGTTTTATATTCACTTCTCCATTATATTTTATTTCAGGATACTGCTCACAATATACCAATCCATAACTTGAATTTAATGACTCTGACATCACAAACATAATATAATTGCCCTCTTTTAATATATGTAACAAACCCCCTTTCTCTATATGATTTATATCCGTTACAAAGCTATCATCGTCTATGGTAAACATTTCGTCAAATACATTTCCGCTATCCTCATAGTAAAATGTAATTTTATCTCTATCAATGTCATCCCACCTAATAGAGTCACTATCTATATCCATCATATAGTTACTTAGATATATAAACCTTTCATAATTAATATCTAACACCTTTTCAATGCGTTTCTCATTATTTGCAAATACAGCTTCAAATCCAAACAATGAGGTTGTTTTATAATACATTAAATATATTAAACCCATTAACGCAACAACAATAGCCAATATTGGTATTGAAAATTTTTTCACTTTAATTCTCCTCCTATATTGGTTTTAAAATGATTTTCTATAATAGACTGTATATTACATAATCATTTTTTACAAATTCTGAAGCCTCACTGCCTCGTTTTCTTATATATGAATTACCGCTGCTATTTACTGCTAACAATATATAATTACTTTCTTTTAAGATAATTATACCACACATTGAAACATTTTGCAAGCATTTTCTTTCAAATTACATATTATTTAAATTTATAGATTTGAATATTATGTAATTTGTTCGCTGAATAAACAGCATATTGATTTTCTCTCTTATTCGTGCTATAATACATTTGATAATAAAATTTACGGAGGTAATCATGGAAAGAATAGCAAGCTTTACAATCAACCACCTTGACCTGTTTCCGGGGCTTTATGTTTCAAGACGTGACAGCAGGGGAGAGTGCGTTATAACAACATTCGATATGCGTATTACGGCACCCAACAGAGAACCTGTTATTGATATGCCGGCTCTGCAT
>USPO01000061.1 GCA_900556575.1 uncultured Eubacteriales bacterium | reverse complement strand
TGCTTGTAAGGCAGATGCTCTCCCAGCTGAGCTAAACTTCCATAATTAAAATATGTAAAACATAAGTCGGGGTGACAGGATTCGAACCTGCGGCCCTCTGGTCCCAAACCAGATGCGCTACCAAGCTGCGCTACACCCCGTTGCAACTTGCATATTTTTTACGTCCTCACCTGACGACTTGTATATTATATCACGCTCACTCTTTTTTTTCAATTCTATTTATCATTTATTTTTATGTGTTTTTTGACTATTTACTCTATTTTTCTCTTTTTTTCTTTTAAAATCTTTGTTTATCAATTTTTTTGCATTTTTTTATTCTAAATATAATAGCAAATGCAAGTATAATTCCTGCTGCTCCGCAATAGCGGTATACAGTATCTATGAGTCCCGAAAAACCTACACAGCTTAATATAAGACTCAATAACATTACTATAATTGCTCCCGCCTTATTCTGCAAATATCCTTCCAAATACTGCAATGCACATAAACCGTTTGAAATTGCTGTTGTAAACACAGCCGCAGCAATAATCAATCCATAAAATAAAGCAAGCTCTCTGCTTTCACGTAAAGCCAGGGTCATCATAGGCAGTTCACCGAGATTTATTTTACCGTAATATATGCCTATTATTCCCCACATCAAAGTCAGTAAAATAAAAATCATAATTCCCGATACAGCCCCTGCCGCAAATCCGTCTCCCCTCTTTTTCAGAAAAATTCTTCCTGAAGCAAGAATTGTTCCTGATGTAATAAGGTTATATCCGGCATAGTTTATCCCCGATACGGCTGCACCTATGGGTGCAAAGGTCTGGTGTTCACGATAACCAAGTAAATAAAGACACACTGTTGCCGCAGCAATAAACATTATTACACCAATAGCTGCATTAACTGCTGCAGTTCCTTCGCTGCCCGTAAAAAGCACAAGCGTTGTAACACCTGCCAATAATACCGCTCCCAAAAGCTTATTAATTCCAAACAGCATATTCATAAGCTCACCAAAGCAGGCACACATGACCGCCGCCGTACATATCGAAAAAAAGAACGTCAGCATATCAATAACCCTTCCCGTCCGGCATGAAAACAGGGTACCCGTAATTTCGTTATAATCCTTCCCGTAGGCAAATGCATATTCCGAAACCATTCCCCCGAATATACCTATTATTAACGATGCTGCCGCAATTCCTATTATTCCGTATTCGGAAAATACGGCAAAAAACGTTAAAGTTTCCTGTCCCGATGCAAAGCCTGCCCCCATAAGAGCCGCAACATAAGAAAAAGCCGCAAGAAATATTCCGGGCATAATCATCACCTCTGAACATTTCTATGCGGCTTTTTCCAAAAGTATTCTTAAATTAATTGTAAATATCAAATATAGTAACAATAGTCGGCCTCTGTTTCCTTCTGCTCCGCTTCCTTGAGCAAATCTGCTATTGTAATCGAATCGAGATAATTATTAATTGTTTCATAGAGTCCTTTCCAAAATCCTATTGTAGGACAAATACCTACTCTCGGACAAGTATTTTCTTCTTCTTCAAGACATGATACCGGTGCCATCTCACCCTCTGTAACTCTTAAAATATCACCTATTGTATATTCAGCCGGATCCTTTGCCATTCTGTAACCGCCCTGAGAGCCTCTGCGGCTTCTTAAATAACCTGCCTTGCTTAACATATTAACTATTTGTTCAAGATACTTTACCGATATTCCCTGACGTTCCGATACTTCTTTTATTGATACATTTCCTTCACCGGAATGCTGTGCTATATCAAGCATAAGACGTATTGCATAACGTCCTTTTGTAGACACCTTCATCCTATATCCTCCTAATCCTATTTTATCACTTTATTAAAGGCAAATTTTAAAACATACTTTTCCTCTATGAATTAATTATATCATAGTTTTCCCTATATGTCAATAGAATTTAAAAAAATAAAGAAATCTCAGCTTCTCTTAATAAATATATATATTTTATCAAGATTATTTTAGAATATTCTATTGCAAATTTACGATTTTTATGGTAATATATAATAAATTAAATATATTTAGGAGAGAGAGTATATGAATAAAAAACTTATTTCGGCAATTACGGCATTATCCTTTTCCACTGTCGGAACAGCTATTCCGGCTTTCGCCGATAATGCAAATGCACAAATCACTTCCGATAAAACCGCACAATGGACGCAGCAGGAAGCAAGTGCAAATTACAATCTAAGAATTCACGGCTGGAAGGATTGGGAGAACGCTGCATATATCGGCTTTACCCTGCCTGATAATTTTTCACCGTCCGAATTAAAAAGTGCCGTTTTACGTCTTGACACTACCGGAGTAAAAAATTCCGGTACGGCATACATTTATGCCGCAGATTATTCAGCCTTTGGAAACAACACACAATACGAGGGAAGCAATGTACCGTCATATGACGAAACAGAGCTTTTAAGCTTTACTTCACCGGCAGCAGCGGGCGAATTTAATATTGATGTAACAGATTATGTTGCTTCGCTTTCTTCAAACACATCAGGCTTAGCATTCAGAATTGACACAAAGTCCGAAAATTCAAATACCGCATGGTCAATAGGCTCTGCATCCTACGGAACAGCCCCAAAGCTTTTGCTTGACTACGGAACAGGCGAACCCGAAAAAGGCACAATTCTTAACAGCCGTTTTTCGGACGGACTTAAAAATTGGGAAACCGAAGGAAATGTTGAAGAAAAGGACGGCAGTGCCGTACTAACGGGCAGCAATGCAAGAATAAGCCAGACAGTTGAAGGAATAGAGGACGGAATATATGACCTCGGAGCTTCAGTTATGACCTCAAATATAGAGGGAACAGCCTATTTATATGCAAAGGCAAACGGTCAGACAGCTGCAAAAACCGCAATTCCGCAATCCGAAAAAGCAATGACAATAACCGTACCCGGAGTTGAGGTTAAAGACGGTAAGCTTGAAGTAGGAGCATTTGCGGACGGCAAGGGCGAAAATACAGTTACATTAGATAATCTGACATTAACAAAATCAGCCGATACAAGAGTACCATTTTTAAAGGGCGGCGAAATCTCAAAGCTTACATATGTAGAGGATATGGGGGCTAAATTTAAGCGTGAGGACGGTACGGAAGCCGATGCACTTCAAATCATGGCGGAGAATGGCTTTAACCTTGCCAGAATACGTTTGCTTGATGACCCCGGAAAAGGTCATGGAGACGGTTCTTATTATCTCCCGGCAGGATATATGACTCTTGATGACTGTCTGAGCCTTGCAAGACGTGCAAAATCAAAGGGTATGCAGATTGAGTATACAATCGCATATTCCGACTACTGGGTAGACGGAGAAAAACAAATGGTTCCGTACAGCTGGCAGCAGGAAATCAACGAAAAAGGACTTACGGGAGAAGAACTGCTTTCCTATCTTGAAAATAAGGTATATGAATATACAAAAACCTCTATGCAGGCAATGATTGACCAAGGCACATGTCCCGAATATGTATCAATCGGAAATGAAATTCAGGTTGGTATTCTATTTAATCAGCAGAAGAAAAATAACGGACTTTACAACAACGCCGATTATCTCGCAAGATTATTAAATGCCGGTGCAAAGGCTGTAAGAGAAACAGCACCGCAGGCTAAAATAATTCTTCACAGCGATAACGGAGGCAAGGTACAAAGACGTTCAACATTTATAAAGGTATTGGATAAGGTTGACTATGATGTAATAGGTGTATCATTCTATCCTTACTATAATGCTGATGTATCAATTGATACTGTTGTATCCGAGTTTAATACGCTTATAAATAAGTACAACAAGGATGTTATAATAATGGAAACGGGTTATAACTGGAGTCATCTAAAGGCAGACGGCTGGGCAGGACAGCTTGAAAACAGCGGATATTATCAGGACATATACGGTGAAACACAGAACGGTCAAAGAGCATTTTTAACGGAATTGTATGCAAAGCTAAAAACTGTTTTGGGCGGACGCTGCATAGGCGACTTATATTGGGACCCTATAATGGTTCACAGTCCGGAATGGAAAATTGGCTGGGCAATAAGCGAATCCGATGATTCTACACAAAACAATGTTGTGCCAAACTCAACAATATTTGATTTTGATGGTAAGGCAGTTGAGGGGCAAAAGGCAATGAAGTACAACAGTAATTCAACTGACAAGCTTTTAATTGCCGGAAAGCTGATTGACAAGGACGGTTCGGTAAAAGCAAATACAGACACCCACATATCAATCAACGGCATTAATTACAGTATAACAAGCGACTCATACGGAGATTATATTGCTGCTATACCGTACCCGCATGAGTCTGAGCTTAATATAATTTCCGGAAGTACCGCACCGGTAAAAGTAAGTGTCCCCAAATATGATAATATAGTAACCGGAATAAATTTAAGCTATGACGGTACAAAACCTGAACCAAAACCGCCGTACAGCTTTGAATTAGACGGAAGAAACTTTAAAGCCGACTGTACCGACAGCAATGTAAATATGTACACAGTTGAATTTGATGAAAATCAAAGATTTGTAGGTGTACATACAAACGCAAAGAACGGTACAATTTCCGACAACACCGCTAATGTTAAGGTATTCGCATGGAATAAGGATAACAAAGCTCCGCTTCCCGAATTTGAGCCGTCACATTTTGATATGAAAGATAGAAGATAAAATAGCTCCTCCAATATCATACAAATATTGGAGGAGCTATTTTTGTTTTAGTCATCTTCTACCAGTCTTGCACTGCGTGGTTCTTCTACCAATTTTGTACTTCGCGGTTCTTCTACCAATCTTGCACTATGTGGCTCTTCTACTAGTTTCGTGCTTCTTGGTTCTTCTACCAATCTTGTACTATGTGATTCTTTTTCCGGTTCTTCTACCAATCTTGCACTACGCGATTCTTCTATTAAAGCTGATGAACGTTTTTTATCCTCTACTAGTTTCGATGATTTTATGGAATTATCCTCTACAAGTCTATTGCTCGGTTTACTAACTTTATTTACATCATCAGTAAAATTAATCACCTCATCGTTCCATATATCATAAACATCAGACCATGAATAATTTTCGGCATCAACCTTATATTTAAAAACATACCCATTGCCAAACATTACAGTTATGCTGTCTTTATCCTTATTTATTATAACACCTTCAAGCTTAGCAATTTTTTTATTAGGATCATATTCATAAGAACCCTTCACATTACCGAATGCCCCTGCAAACTTTTTCTTTTCATCATTTGTTGCAAGTCTGCCGTTTCCTGCATACTGATTTTTACGAAATATATACTTTTCTCCTAATTCATAATAATCTGATGGATACTGCGAATTATATTTTTCCATGTTTCTATCTCCTTCTTATTTTTTTGTAACAAAAGATCTCTTCTCAAGAGGAATATCTTTTATCCAACTTTCATGTTTTGTATCATACATATGTACCGTTAGCCAACCCTTTTTAGGATCAACAGACATATATATCCTAAACTTATCTGTTCTCGGCTTGCGTATATTAAACCTTCCAATTACTTCATCATTTTCATATGTTTCTATTACTATGTCATCTGCTGCCATATCTTCAGATGTATATTTTCTATATATTCCTTGAGATATATCCTGCTCGTTTATTTGAGTTTCAGCTACACGCGTACCTTTTTTTATTATTACACTTACCTTATCTTCACCAGTTTCTTTATCTACTGCCAAGATTCCGTAATCACAATCTACAATATCATCAACATATATATCATCGTCATGTTCTTTACACCCTGCAATTGACAATCCTCTTACCACACCAAGCATTATTTCTTCGCTTGATGGAATGCTGTATCTTCTCATCTTTTCTTTTCCAAATTTATCTTTTAGTATTTTTATAATGCAAGGTATCAAAGAAGAACCTCCTGCCAAAAGCACTTGATCTATATCAGAAACATTTACATTGGCCTCATCTATACATTGTTCTATTTTATCTTTAATAATCTGAATTGCATCTTCAATAGCATCTTCAAACTCACTGCGTCTAAATACTCTTGTATCAAGCAATATATCATCATGCTTTAAATATGGTTCTATTTCCTTTCGTTCCTCATAGGATAATTCGCGTTTTAATTCATCCACTTCATTAATTAAATCTATTCCGCTTTGATTTTCTCCGCTTATCAGTGCATCCCATAAAGCCTTACATTTTTCCTTTTTAGTATCATATTGCAAACATTTATGTTCACCCAACTTTTCAGCTAAATATTCAACACCATATTTTTTTGCAATACAATTTTCAAAAAATAATTCGTTTAAATATTCTCCCCCTATATCCGCACCCACTTTAGACAATATTCTATGTGGATATTTTTCATGTTCCGTCTGTTCTTTTAAAGCAACAACTGCTATATCTAATGTACCTCCGCCAAAATCAAAAATCAAAACATTTTGATCTCTATCAAACTTTAATCCATAATTTATAGCAACCGCAACAGGTTCAGATATAAATTCTGTTTTTTTCTGTGCCATTTCCTCGGTTTCATAAAAACCTGCCTTAAGAAGAGACTTTTCAAGTAAACGTTTTTGGTTATCTGTAAAACCAACAGGAACCCCCATTATTACCCCAGAGAAATCTATTTTTTCTCCATTTTCTTCATCTATTTTTTCTGCTTTTATTCTAAGCTTTCTTAAAATTTCTGCTATAATATCTGACGTTTCTTTTTTTACCCCGCTTTGACCAACGGTCCACAAAGTTTCAAGTACGCTAATGTCCTTTACGAACATGAGATGAACTATGATGTACAAACAAACAATGACCAAATTATTTTATCTATCAGTAATCCGGATCCTGACTGGGAATTAGAAGGATATGTAAGACAGGTTACTCTGAGTGTAACCGATGATTTAGCACAATCAAATGCTACAATTTTCTATAATCTTTGGAATACAAAGGACGTAAACATGAGTGCTGACTGGACATATGCAGACCGGTATATGAAATCCTATGAAGGCAAAGGAGGTCTTAACAATTTAGAATATACTTTTGATGCCGGCAATTTAGTCGATGTCAGCGGAACATCATTCGAATACGACCAAACACAAAAATACACTCGTCCAGGAATGGACATTGCAGCCCTTTTCTTACAACTTTCAAACATAAACTATACTCAAGATTGGGGATGGATGTACGCTGCATTCACAGGGTTGATCGGAGAAAAATCGGCAGGAATTCCCGTAAAAATGTCGGTAGTAGATCCGGAGACGGAAGAAACAACGACCCACGAGTTAAACTACACGTATGATGAAGATAATTACGTTACAAGCGTATCTTATGAATCTTCATATTACGGAATGGGTATGGTTACTTTCCGGATCGATTTCACATACGAAGAGGTACAATAATACCACATAGAGGGTGTGTCAAAATGCGTGTTTCGATAAATTATATAGTTGCAATTTATTGATAATCAATATTGAGAAGCCACTAAAAATACGAAAATTTGCATTTTGACACACCCTCTTTAAAAACAGCAAATCGATTTTAAAGATGAAATACATTCTATTTATCGCACTCATTCTATCCGTCGTCAGTTGTACGGAACACGACGGATATACCCTCACCGGACATGTCCCCGAAGCATGGGAAGGGAAACCCGTTTTTCTGGCACTGGATGATACCAATCAACCTCATTTCATCGACAGTACGAAAATATCGGGGGGTAAATTCAGGTTTCTGGGTAAATTCGATGTGCCGCGTTATTGCACGGTCAGCATCTACCTTGATCCCAATGACCGGCTGACCCGCAGTAAAATTGTAAACTTCTCGTTATTTATCGACAATGCAGCGATAGAAGCCACTTGCGACTATTCCAGCAAATATCCCGTGTTTCAGATCTCCGGAAGCGGGACTCAAACTGAATATCAAAACTACCTGAACGAGATACAACCC
>USPO01000060.1 GCA_900556575.1 uncultured Eubacteriales bacterium | reverse complement strand
TTTTCTACAACCCCAAGAGGCTGTCACAAAACTCTTTGAGTTTTGCAACAGCCTCATTCCGGCAATGTTGTTTATAGTTGTTAAAAAGGAGAGTAAAAGCAATGGCAGATGCAGTTGTAAAGTGGAAAAATGACCTTAAAATTAAGGAATTAATAGAGGTTTTAAAGGAAAGAGATTTTGATGCTGTATACGCAGCGGATAAGGATGAGGCAAGAAAGATAGTTATGGATATGATTCCGGAGGGTTCGACCATAGCTGTCGGCGGAAGTGTAACACTTAATGAAACAGGTATTCTCGATGAGATAAGAAGTCCGAAGTATAACTTCATTGACCGCTATAATACAAAGAGCTTTGAAGAAATGCTTGACAAGTATAGAGACGGATATAAGGCAGATGTGTTTGTATCAAGTACAAATGCCGTAACAATGGAAGGTCGGCTCGTTAATATTGACTGTACCGGAAACCGTACAAGCCAGATAGTGTTCGGTCCGAAGAAGGTAATTATAGTTGCCGGAGTCAATAAAATTGTTGAAAACGTTGAAGAGGGAATCAAGCGTGCAAAGGAGATTGCTCCGATGAATGCAAGAAGAATTACTCATAAGACACCGTGTGCAACAGATGATTGCTGCAGCTGTACGGATTGCCGCTCAAATGCAAGAGTATGTAATGTAACAAGCATTGTTGACGGCTGTCACTATTTCCCGAAGAGAATTACAATTGTTCTTGTTCCGGAGATTTTGGGATATTAAAAAATAACGAGGCTGTCACAAAACCCAAAGAGTTTTGCAACAGCCTCGGGGGCTGTAGAAAAATAGTGCAGAACGGACGAAACGAAGGGCGCAGCCCCCTGCCCGAAGGCGTACGGTGGTACGTCGAGGGGTTCGTTTCGTTCGTAGCATAAAGCAAACTCAATTTAGAAATTTTCATTACTATGAAAATTTCCACATTGAATATGACCAAATTAATTATAAAAAATGGCATATTTGCTTTGTTTTATTCGCTTTATGCGGTCTGTGCATTTTGCTGCAGCCCCATATTTTTATTTGACTAATACTTCATTTAGGGTACGCTTAGGTACCTTTACATTTCCGTTATTGTCAAAATAGTATTTAACGCTGTCTTTCATTGCGAAGGTTCTGCCGCTCTGTGCCGCATGACCTACCGCTAAAAGATATGTCACATCAAGACTTTCGTCAAGTTTCAATAACTCTTTGATTTTATCTCTCTGTAAGGCTCCGAGCCATGCTGTGGCGAGTCCGAGTTCCTCCGCCTCTAATATCATGCTCATTACTGCAGCACCGCTGTCGCACTCTGTATTAGCCGTAGGCTTTAGCTTTGTGTCATTTAATATTGCAATATACGCTGTCGGTCTTTCGTTTTCAACCGGTTCCCAGTCGAGATAGCCTGCCCATTTTGTCAGAGGATATAAATCCTTGATAATAGCTGCATCTGTTATGATTTTGAATTTCAGCGGCTGGAGGTTTGCACCGTAGGGTGCAAGCCTTGCACAGTCAACAAGCTTTAATAAATCCTCTTCACGAACAGGCTCCTGCTTGAATTTTCTTATTGTTCTGCGTGTTGTTATTGCCTCATATACGTTCATTAGTTTTCAGCTCCTTCTGCCGTATCGGCATTGTTATTTACGGCTGCATCGGCTTTCGGTGCAGCTTTAATTTCAGTAACGGTATTGTTTTCATCCGGGGTATCAGGTGTTGCATCTGAATTTTCAGATTCTTCCGGTGAATTTACTTGATTTAATATATCCATAAATTCCGTACCTGTTATTGTTTCCTTTTCAATAAGAAATTCGGAAATCTTGTCGAGTGCTTCTCTGTTGGCTTCAAGAAGCTGAGTTGCCTTTGTATGACTCTGCTTTAAGAGTGAGATAACTTCATGGTCAATTTCGGTCTTTGTTTCTTCGGAACAGTTTGAAACACTTCTGCCGTCAAGGTATTTGTTTTGAATACTTTCCAGTCCCGCCATACCGAAACGTTCCGACATTCCGTATTGTGTAATCATATTTCTTGCAAGCGCTGTTGCACGTTCAATATCATTCGATGCACCTGTTGTGCAGGTATTAAATACAACCTCTTCCGCACATCGTCCGGCAAGGAACACAACTATCTGGTCAAGAATTTCATCTTTAGTCATAAGGTAATGCTCTTCTTCCTCCGGCATTTGGAGGGTGTATCCCAATGCACCCATTGTTCGCGGAACAATTGTAATTTTCTGAACAGGCTGTGTGTTCTTCTGTAAAGCTGCTGCAAGTGCATGGCCGACTTCGTGGTATGCTACAATTCTCTTTTCTTTTTCTGAAAGTATTCTGTCTTTCTTTTCCTTACCGGCAATGATTACTTCGACCGCTTCCATAAGGTCGGACTGAAGAACTCGTTGTCTGCCGTGGCGCACAGCACTTAATGCAGCCTCATTAACCATGTTTGCAAGATCGGCACCGACCGCACCGCTTGTTGCAAGTGCCATTGCGTGAAGGTCAATGTTGGGATCTGTCTTAACGTGTTTGATATGAACCTTTAATATATCTTCACGTCCCTTTAAATCCGGTTTTTCAACAATAATTCGTCTGTCGAAACGTCCCGGTCTTAACAATGCCTTATCAAGAACCTCCGGTCTGTTGGTAGCTGCCAGGATAACAATTCCCTTTGTGGCATCAAAGCCGTCCATTTCCGAAAGCAGCTGGTTAAGCGTCTGTTCGCGCTCGTCATTGGTGCTGTATTGGTTATCTCTCGATTTACCGATTGCATCAATTTCATCAATAAATATAATACAAGGTGCTTTCTGATTTGCCTGCTTGAATAGGTCACGAACTCTCGATGCACCAACACCGACAAACATTTCGACAAATTCAGAACCTGAAAGCGAGAAGAAAGGTACATTTGCTTCACCGGCAACCGCTTTTGCAAGCAATGTTTTACCTGTTCCCGGAGGACCTACGAGAAGAGCGCCTTTCGGCTGCTTTGCACCTATTGCAGTATATTTTCCGGGGTGATGCAGGAAGTCAACAATTTCATCAAGTGATTCCTTAGCCTCTTCCTGTCCGGCAACATCGGCAAAGGTAACACCTGTTTTATTTTCTACATTGTACATTTTGGCATTGGACTGACCTATGCCCATAATGCCGCCTCCGCCGCCCATACGCTTGCCGAGACTTCTCGAAAGGAGCATAAGCAGAAGAACCATAACGATAACCGGAAGAATAGCGGTTACGAAGAAGTTCATAAGCGGACTGTTGTATTGAATATTTTACATGGTGATCATCAAGAGTTTGAAGAAGTCTTTCATCTCTGATATAGCCGGTGTAATATATTTTTCTTGAATCAAGTTCTGCCTGCTTGGCAGCCTTGCTTAAATCCGCACCGACAAGACTTGAAAGACGGTCAATGGTCTTTTTTGCCTCTTCGGAGTCGGCTGATTTCTGCGGCTTTTCATATATAGTATAACGTTCGGATTGAATTATAACCTCATCAACCTTGTCCTCCTGAACCATAGTCATAAACTCACTGTATGAAATCTCCGTTTTTGACGGATTAGAAATCATCGAGACAATGAAGTTCAGAAGAATGGTAGCGGCTATTGAAATAAGCAGCAGAATAATAAACGGATTTTTTATAGGGGACTTGCCCGGTTGCTTTTTATTATTATTCATATATCATGCACTCCTTTTGCATTTTTTCGCTCATGTATTGGGTATAGTATGATACTAATACCTGTCATATAATTTTATCACGATTTCGGATTTATTGCAATAATATATTTGTAAATTAACAAAATATTTATAAACTAAATTATTATTTTATAAAATTACTTCACTATTAAAAAATAATCGGCTATAAAAATGAAATATATATTTATAGTAAATATTTAGAAATAAATAACCACTTTTGTCGAAAAATGACCACTTTTGTAAAAGCTATTGACAATTATAAGAAAAATAGGTATAATGGGGATATTACATTTGTAATTATATATTAATGCAGAGAGAGTTATACAGAGATTTGAGATAAAAATATAAATGTTAGGCATGAGCAAGACGGTAGACGGAGTAACGTTACTTTAGAAATAGTTTAAACATTCAATTTAAATGGGATGATTACCAGACAACCTAAAATGGAAGGAGTTTAAATCAAAATGAAAAGCATTTTAGCGGGAATAACCGCAATTGCGATAGAGGTACTAAGCCTAAACGGCATAGTTTATGCTCAATCGGGCAATATTGCAAAAGGGGAAGTTATTGAAGGTTTTAAGGTGATAGACACACGAACTCTTGACTTGGACAATTCCGATCTGATTACTTTTGAACACGAAAAAACAGGCGCAAAGGTTCTGTACTATAAGAATGATGATACAAACGCAGCATTTGACTTGACTTTTAAAACACCGCCTCTTGACAACAGCGGAATGAGTCATTTTCTTGAGCACGCAGTGTTGAGCGGAAGCGAAAAATATCCGTCATCAACTATAGGCAAAAGAATACCTATGCAAACATATACAACGAATTTTTTTGGAAGTACATCAATGTATAATACAAATTTTGCAGCGTCATCTCTTTCTGAGGAACAGCTGTATAAGCTGGCAGAGTATGAACTTGACGGGGCATTTAACCCGCTTTTCTATACCGATTCCGGCATCTTTGACAGGGAGGCATGGCATTATGAAATGGAAAGTGAAGATAGTCCATTAACTATAGGCGGATCGGTATACAGTGAGATGCAGTCGCCCTATGCAATATCTTTGCAGAGTATAAATAATTTAACAAAAACGCTGTTCGACTGTAGTTATGCTATGAACAATTATGGCGGCGACACGGCGGATATATCAAAACAGACCAATGAAGATATGATAGAGTATCATTCCAAATATTATCACCCGTCAAATTCAGCAGCATTTTTGTACGGAGATATTGATTATACTCGATTTTTAAGCTTGATGGACGATTATTACAGCAAATACGATAAAAAAGAATTCAAAGAGGATTTTGATGAATACACAACTGTACCCGGTTTTAAAGAGCGGGTTTATGAATATCCGGTTACAGGCGGAAGTGATACGGAAAACAAAGCATATGTTGTATACGCCTTTGTTTGCAGCGGTGCAAATGCAGACGATATGGCTGCATTTAACTATGCGGCAATGGTATTTAACAATCCCGCCTCACAGCTCCAAAAGGAGTTTAAAAGCAGTTTCCCGAATTCCGTGCTGTCATGCGCAATATCTTTCGATGCACCGGAGCCGATGTTTTTGTTCAGTGCCGAAAATATAGATCAAAAAGATAATAAAGTAATTAAAGAAATTATTGACACCGCGATCAAGGAACTTTCCGAAAATGAAATTGACGAAAATATTACGGAGTCTGTTATTTCGCAGATACGGCATTCCGCTGTAAAATCTCTTGATACGGGTAATATAGGAACAAGCATTGCACCGGCATTGATGAGATGGTATGCGTCAACAGGAGATTTATATTACTATTTTGATTTCGGTGAAAAAGGATACAATAATTCTGAGGAGATTTTTGACAAGAATTTAATCGGCAAAGTTATAAATAAATATATCTTAAATGATTCATCATCTGCACTTGTTACAACGGTACCTGTTGCCGGTTTGCTTGAAAAGCAGCAGGAGGCACAGGCAAAGGAACTGGAAAATGTAAAGAACGACATGACATCGGAAGAAAAAAACGAAATTATCGAAAAGACAAAGCAGTATAAAACCAATATGCCCGTAGATCAGGAATTGGATAATAAAATTATAAACGAGCTTAGTGTCGTTAATGTGGAAAATCTTCCGAATAAATACAAGGAATACAATATAAGCGATGAAACGAAAGACGGCGTCAGATACATAACATCCGAGTCAAACATCAATGACTACGGCAAAGGCAGAATAATGATAGATGTTTCGGATGTTACTGCTGTCGATTTGGGGTGGCTTTCGCTGTTTAAGGATATTGCCGGAAAAATGAATACGGAAAAGTACACTCAGGCGGAATTAACTTTAAATAACAGCAAATATGCCGGAGGTGCTTTGGATATTATAACTCAAAATGACGGCGATGAGTTTGTACCGTATATTATATGGAAGTATGAGGGCTTTTCTGACGACTCGGATAAAATTTTTGATACAGCATTTCAAACACTGTTCAAAAATGATTTTTCCGATCGCAAACGGTTAAAAGGTCTTATAGCACAATTATCCGATTCAATACAAACGGGATTCAGCCAAAACGCATATTCATATATCACAAAATATGCAAAGGCTTCCTCCCGGCTTGATGATGCATATATGAATGAGGTTCTCGGCTTGAATTACGTTGAATTTGTGAGCAAGCTAAACGATATAATGCAGAACAATCCGTCGTATGTAACAGAGAAGCTTAACCATATACAGGAAATGCTGTATAATAAATATAATGCAAGGCTCATATATTCGGGATCAAAGGAAAGCATTCAAAAAAATGAAAGTGCGGCGGAAAAGTTTTTTGAACAGCTTGTATCGAAGGAGAAAGTCCGTGCCGACTATTTGAATATAAAAGTTCCGTATGAAAATACGGCATTTAAAATAAATGCAGCAACGAATTATAACGGAGTTTATGCCCCATTGGA
Source organism: uncultured Eubacteriales bacterium (assembly GCA_900556575.1). GTDB lineage: Bacteria > Bacillota > Clostridia > UBA1381 > UBA1381 > UMGS1958. The sequence goes on along the minus strand of USPO01000060.1, from coordinate 1,374 downwards.
GGTGCTGGGGCTGGAGTATAGCGGAAAAGCAGACGTGTTGATGAACTGTATTAATGATATTCTTACATCTGTGCTTGCAGGCAATTATAATGTGTATTCAATGTATCGGACACCTGTTGATGATAGCTTTAACTTCTGTACATACAGAGATCCGCAGGTGGCGGGGACATTTGATGTATATTCAAAACTCGGAGAAATCATGCTGAGCATGAATGTCAATCAAGATACGCTGGATAATTATATAATTGCCGCGTATTCGCAGAATATGATTCCGGGAGGAGATTTGCACGATGCCTATTGGGCGGCGGCAGACTACAGTGACGGACAAACTTCAAATACGAAAAAACAGAGATTGAATGATATGAAATCAGTTACGGTTCAGGATTTTACAGAATATGCGGAGGCAATGAAAAAGCTTAGTGAAAAAGGTATAGTATATACGGCGGGTTCGGCAAGCACAATTGATGAGAACAAGAGCTTATATGCAAATATTAAAAATCCGTTTTCATATGCCGATGAAGAAAGCGTTAAAATAGAAATAAACGGTGAACTGTTCAAAACAAAGACACCCGCTCAAATTATGAACGATATAACTATGGTACCGATGCGTGAAATTTTTGAAAAATTTGGAGCTGAGGTTTTATGGGATGGAGAAACAAAAACCGTAACTGCAAAGAAAGACGGTAAAACTATAGTTTTGGAAATCAACAGCAGCATTATTACCGTTACGGAAGAAAACGGCAATGTTGAAACAATTGAAACACAGGCACCGGAAGTTATTGTAAATGATTATACCTTGATTCCGTTTAGGGCGGTTTCGGAAACTCTCGGATATGATGTTTTGTGGGACGATGCCAGCCGTACTGTAACAATTACTGGATAACTTTGCTGATTGCTTTATTTGCTGTTAGTTCATTTATTTTATTTATTATATCTTATACATGGACGACTGCTATTATTTATGGGATAATGATGAGAAATTTTCATTAAAAGCTACACAAAAGCTAATTTTCATAATCTTTTCGTGCATTGTAGCGTAGCGGAAAGTAATATTTATAGTAACTCAAACAGAAAGGATATGTAATAATGAAGTATTTTATTAAAATAATGCTCTTAATTAATGTGATAACTATATGCATTTTTTTATCAGGCTGCGGAGAGGTATCAGGTGAATCAAACAATGTAAACAGTACTGCCGAGTATAAATTAAAAAGGTCTATGGAAGTTCAAAATACTGAAGCGGCAAAAGAGGCAATTGCCGAAGGAGCAGATGTAAATATGTTTCACAATAAAAAGTGTTGGGACAAAGTAGATAAAGGACATAGTGAGAGTAATCCGGTTAGAATTGCAATGTTCAATGGCTGTTATCAGGTG
>USPO01000059.1 GCA_900556575.1 uncultured Eubacteriales bacterium | reverse complement strand
GCCTCCGGCGGTGGCGGCGGTCCGAGATAAGGAGGTAGATAGTTATGCCTCCATTGGTAGAATTAAAGGATATATATAAAATATACCATATGGGAGATTCGGAAATCCATGCTTTGGACGGAATATCACTGACTATCGATCATGGCGAATTTGTCGCTATAGTCGGTCAGTCCGGTTCCGGTAAATCAACCTGTATGAATATAATAGGCTGCCTCGATGTTCCGACAAAAGGAACATACCGCTTAAACGGAAAAGATATTTCAAGATATTCACAGGATGAATTGGCAGAGGTAAGAAATAAAATGCTGGGATTTATTTTCCAGCAGTATAACCTCATTCCGAAACTTTCGGTATTGGAAAATGTAGAGTTGCCGCTTCTTTACGGCGGTTATAGCGAGGCTGAACAAAAGGAAAGAGCAATGAAGTCGCTTGCAAGGGTAGGATTGGATAAAAAAGCAAAAAATCTTCCGACGCAGCTTTCCGGAGGTCAGCAGCAAAGAGTTTCGATAGCAAGAGCGCTGGCGGGCGATCCGTCCGTAATATTGGCGGATGAACCGACAGGTGCTTTGGACTCCGCAACGGGACGTGAGGTAATGCTCTTTTTGCAGCAGCTGCATAAAGAAGGAAATACTATAGTTCTTATCACACACGATAACTCGATTGCCGCACAAGCAAAAAGAGTTATAAGAATAACGGACGGTCACATAGTATATGACGGTCCGGCAATGGGCGATAAGCGTGTTGCACAGCAGCTCAGAGCCGGAGAGGAGGGTGCTTAATGGGATTTCGTAAGTGCTTTTCCATGGCGGTATCGAGTATTGTAAATAACAAAATGCGTTCATTCCTCACGATGCTCGGTATTATAATCGGTATTGCGGCAGTTATTATCCTTGTCAGCGTAATGAACGGCTTGACGGGACAGGTAACAAGTACATTTCAGGACATGGGTACAACAACGATTACCGTAAGCATTCAGTCGAGAGCAACTACCAAAAAAGTAGAACCGCAGGAAATGTTTGATTGGATTGATGAAAATCCGAGTTTGTTTCAGAACGTTTCGCCGACCGTAAATCTTCCGGCAACGGTTAAAACCGCAGACAGCGGAGATGACAGCTTAACCTCATCATGTACGGGTGTAGCGGAGGATTATGAAGATATAAAGAAACTGGAACTTTCATTCGGCAGATTTTTGAAATATGTTGACTGTGAGAGAGAATTGAAAACTTGCGTAATAGGTACATATCAGGCACTTTATTTCTTTAACAGTGCATCTGCCGCACTTGATAAGCAGATAAAAATTAACGGTACTCCGTATACGATTGTCGGAGTACTTGAGCAGCAGGAGGATTCAACACAGTCATCGGAAGATGATGTTATATATATTCCGTATACAACCGCTGCAAAGGCAATGGGCAGCAGTACAATAGGAAGCTATACGGTATCGGCGGTAGACGAAGATCATGTAACTGCGGCGGTAGCCTCGTTAAAGGTTCTTTTGCAGGATAAGATAGGTGATTCGGATTATTATACCGTAACATCAATGCTTTCAATGATAGATAATATGTCAAGCATGATGGATTCAATGAAAACGGTTCTTATCGCTATTGCGGCTATTTCGCTGCTTGTAGGCGGTATCGGAATTATGAATATCATGCTTGTATCAGTAACGGAGCGTACAAGAGAAATCGGTATAAGAAAATCGCTCGGTGCAAAGCATAAGCATATAATGATGCAGTTCGTTATTGAAGCGGGAACGGTCAGCTGTCTGGGAGGAATATTCGGAATTATTTTGGGATGTATAGTGTCCCTTATAGCCGGAAAGGTCTTGGATATGACGGTTGTTCCGTCGGGAGGTGCGGTTGCACTTGCGTTCGGTGTTTCGGTTGCAATAGGTGTTGCATTCGGATTTTTACCGGCGAAAAAGGCGGCACAGCTTAACCCGATTGATGCATTGAAGTTTGATTAAAACAGGTTTTGAAACGGAGAAATATGATGATAATAAAGAAATTAACATTGGCGGCAGTCTTTGCGGCGGCGATTGCCGCCGGAGCAACCGCCTATGCGGATACGTCATCATGGAATGATGATGATATAATGCCGCTTTTAAATTCACTCGGTATAATGCAGGGTGACGGAAACGGAGATTATGGGCTTGACCGTTCGGTATCACGCGCGGAAATGGCAAAGATAACGGTTAATTCTTCCTCACATAAGGATGAAACGGCATTGGGAATGAGCGTTTCGCCGTATAAAGATGTTCCGTCATCCTCATGGGCTGCGGCATATATTATGAACGGCTCGCAGAACGGCTTATTCAAGGGCTTTGTTGACGGAAGCTTTCACCCGGACGATACCGTAACATATGAAGAAGCGGTAACAATGATGCTGAGAGTTTTGGGATATGAGGACTCACGTTTTGGAGCATCATATCCTAACGGTCAGGTAAATTTGGCAAAGAATATAGGTTTGCTTGATAATATAGACGGTACATACGGAGATGCAATGTCAAGAAGACAAATTGCAAGACTTGTATACAATGCATTAGATAACGAAAAGGCAGACAGCAATGATAAGCTTATAAAGAACTTTGACGCAGAGTTTATTGAGGATGTAATAATAACGGAGGTACCTTCCGACAGCAGCGGAAAGGTAACGACTACCGCCGGAAAATATACGGCATACAGTGGTTTCAGCAGTGATTATCTTGGATTGAGCGGTGATATTGCAGTACGAAACTCAAAGGAACTTTTAAGCTTTGTGCCGGAAGATAACCGCAGTGAAAAATATGTAATCTATTCTGTTCTTAACGGTACGGTTATCGGCTATAAGGACGGAATGATGAGCGAAATTGATTTGAACGATGATACAGAGTGCTATAAGGAAAATACAAAGACAACATATTCAGCGCTTAGAAGCGGTATGGAAATGGGTGATGTATTAAGTGTAAAGTATACTGCAGCCGGAGATGTTGATTATTGCATTTATGAAACAGGCAGCCTTAAAGGTCCTGTAAAGATGGTTTCAGGAATAAGCTTTGATACAAATTCAAGTACACGATATATGCGTGACGGTAACGAAACGACTGCGTCCGGAATTAAGGCAAACGATATTATGTATTACAGCAAGGAACTTAATATCGTAATGGCATATTCAACTAAGATATCAGGAATTTATCAATCGGCATCGCCGTCAAAGGATAATCCTACCAAGATAACGATTTCAGGAAAGGAATATGAGGTTGAAGGTGCAGAGGCATATAATGATTTATCATCAAGCGGTTCATTAAAATACGGTGATACTATCACAGTATGCATGGGCAAAGACGGTAAGACAGTTGCCGGTGTTGTTACTTCGGACTCTAAAACGACCGAAACGGTATACGGCTATGTATTGGAAACAGGAAAGAAGAATTTTGATAATTCGGACAGTACTACTTATTCAAGCTATTATGTAAAGATAGCGGCAGCTGACGGAAATGAATATGAATATTCAACGAAAACAAATACCTCGGATTACTTAGGCAGAGTTGTAAAGATTTCAATAACAGGTTCAGGAACAAATGTAAGCAGTGTATCAAGCAGCGGAATTACCGGAAAGGTTGATGCCGATGCGAAAACTTTAGGGTCATACAGTATAAGCGAAGATTGTAATATAATAGATACCGGCGGACAGCTTTCATCAAGTGAACCTATATATAAAAAGCTGTACTTACAAAGACTTGATGGAATGAATTTAACCTCAGGAAAGGTAGCATATGCACATAAAAATAATTCCGGTGAAATAGATGAACTTATTTTAAGTGAGGCGACCGGAGATGCCTATGATTACGGTATAATTACATCATCAAGCAGCAGCGGAAACGGAGAAAGAACAGTTAGTGTGGATATTGACGGAGAGGTCAAAAGTGCATCGGCAGCTGTTACCGGAGCGGCAACAGGTACACCATGCAGAGTGAGAGGCTATAACGGAAAATATTCTGTTACAGCACCGTTAAAATCCTATAGGGGAACAATAACAAAGCTTACGGCGACAACCGCCGATATAGGCAATAATACATATAAGCTCAGTGATGAGGTAGTTGTATACGAAGAAGCAGGTGTTTTAAGATACAACAAAATCTCAATCAATGAAGCTATGGAAGGTAATTATGCTCTTACCGCATATTATGATAACGAAGAGTCCCAAGGCGGACGAATTAGAGTTATTGTTGCGGAAAAGAAGTAATTATATACATAAATATACTCCAATCATATCAGAACAAGGAAAGGGCATTGAGAAATCATTGCTCTTTCTTTGTATGTAAAAAAGGAAGCCGCCGCATAAAATGAAATTCTGCGGCAGCATCCTTTTTATGTCTTGGGGAAAGACTTTTTTAATCATCGTCACTTCCGTACATATATACCCATAAGCCGGTTATTAAAAGTACGGTTATTGCGGCACCGGTATATACCGCTGTTTTTCTTGTTTCCTTGTTAAACACCTTCGGTAATGAAATTATTTTCGGCAGATTAATAATGCTGCCGTCTGTAATTTTAATCGGAGGATTTGTTATTTGAGGCAGTCCGTAGCTTTTCGCTTTTTTATAAAGCAAAGTGCTTTTTGAATAATCTGCTTCAAGCTGTTCCAGTTCTCTGTCCGATAAAGGTATGCAGTCTAAGCGAACCTTTAATATCTGATATTTTTCATCCCTGTCCGTATGCCTAAGAAGAGCATAATTGTAAAAGGATGCATTTGTAGAAAAGCGTACATAATAAATTTCGCTGCCAAGACCGTAAACTTCAGATATAAGGTAAAACTTGTTACCATTATGTTTTGAGGTTAATGCTTCTTCGTAATCCTCAATTGTACTGTAATCAAGTATGCTGAAATTTCCGATTTCCGACGCATAGGAAATTGTTTTTTCCATTGCTTCGGTATCGTCCTTGGAAAGGTCATCTGTAATATTTCGGTATGTTACGCTTTCTGCTGCAGCATTTTTTAGCTTATCAAAGAATTTTGAAAGTGCATCATTGAAATTAGATATATCAACCTCAGATTTCAGGCCCTTAGTGTTAAATCGTATTACCGGTGCTTCGTTTACAGCATCGGGGTCTTCAACATATTTGAAAGCTTCACCGTTTATTACGGTAAAGAATTGCTTGTCGAGAGTTAGCTCTCCCTGAAATTCCGTAAATATTATATATCTTTTTTCATTGTTCCAGCCTATCGAAAATGAACCGGAAGCGGCTGCAAGGTCATTGTACGGTTTTACTATTTCAGCAACTTTTTCTGTACGTCCGGAGGTGTCATTATATGTCCATATATGGCATGAAATAGCCTTATTTTTGCCGTCTGCCAAAAACAGAACAAGATATGGCTTATCACTATTGTCAAAATTCATTATATCCGCATATATAAGTCCGTTCGGTGCATCAGTGTCTGCCTTGATAAAGCCTCTTGGATGCTCATCGCTTATTACTCCGATGCTGTTTATGTAGTCATTAAGTACAGTTCCGTATACAGCAGAAAGGTTTTCATTCGGTGCATCGACAGGAATATCCTCGATTGACTTAACGGCAAATACGGTTATATTCAATGCAATTAATATCAGCGAACAAAGAAGGCACATAAGTTGTCTGTATACCTTTTTCATTCAAGTTTCCTTTCGTAATATAAACCATTCGGCGGTTTTAAATCAGAGCAATGTTCCCGCTTTATTTGCAATAAGCAGGAATTGCAAAAGATTGCAACCCGTGCAGGGAGTGTTAACTCCTCAGTAATTCAGTGAGAACTGTAATCTTCCGCTGAAATTCTGAAATGAAACCCGAATCATTGGAAACGGGGTGACATCTGCACTTAAGTTATAAAACAAATCACCTTATATTATAGCCTAATATGGGTATTTTGTCAATTAGGTACAATTTAAGCTTTGGTTACAATTGTTACGAAAAGCAAGAAACAGCGGGATTTGTGACAGAAGGGTTACAACACATGGCATAGTAGAGTAATATAGGCTCTTAGGCACTACATTTTATTCATCATTTCGACAAGAGTTCTTTTAACGGAGGTATACTTCTTTTCAGGAATTCTCAATTCAGTTCCATCCTTCATGATTACATAGCAGCGTTTAATACTTTGTACGAAAAGGGGATTTACCAAATAACTTGTGTGTATTCTTACAAGTTTTCCTTCAGCACATTTTTCTATGCTGCCTATGAAATCAGCAACTTCAATACTGCCGCTGCTTGTGTGTATTATGCAATGCTGTGCAGCGCGCAGTGTTTCTATCCATTGAATAGAATTTATGTAGATGAGCCTTACAGATTTATCAGCACAGTTAAACCGAAGTCTGTGATCACCCTTTTCAGCATAGCTTGGTGTATAAACTTCATCAAAATGAACAGGATATATTTTATCGTTTTCATGTTGATAAACGGGGTTAGATATGTGAACCATTAAAAGACGGGGAACTTTTTTTAATGTTCCTGATTTGTCCGTAATCTTTCGCTCGCACCACGTCAGATGAAGCCGCTGAAATATAGGAATTGCACGTCCGCTTGGATAATATGTGGTGACAACATACATTAGCATCACCTCACAGAAACTGCTGTTTGTTGATGTATAATGGGCTTCAATATTGCCCATTGAAAATGTAAGCGGGTTTTCTTCTTTTGACCATGCAGCTATAACGTTATTTCGTCCGCGTAAATATTGACCGTATGCAGGACCATGCCATGAAATATCTTCATCGGCATATTCAAAGTAGGGCTGCAGGTTATTTTTATAGTATTCTGTAATAATATAAATAGATAAATCAATACAGTCTTTGCTCTTCATAAGAAATCCTCCAATCTGCCGTAAAAAGCAATATTATTAAAATCGGCTTTATCAAATTTAAAACTCAATCAGAATAAACCGCATGAGATAATATATATCTATCTGATTATATCATATAAAAAACTGAATTTCAAGTTGTTTGATTGAATTTTTAGGTTATTTGATTGGAGTATGTTGACATTTGAATTTTTGTGTGATAAAATGAAACAGGAATGTAAAAGTGAGAAGATAATAATCAGATGCCCTGATATATGGCATTGCTTGGGGCTATGATAATACTTATGGACATAGCAATTGTATGTAATGTTCAATTCATATGACGTAATTATTTGGGACGGGATAATGAAATGAGTGGATGAAAAGACATTTAGAGTATGACTGAACATTGCTGTAAAAATAACTATTGTTCAGAAACCGGATAGGCGGGGGCTTTTCGGATACTATACTGTTTGCATTCAAAGCCGATAAACGGCAAAATAAAAAAAGTTTCGGAATGACCGAAGCTTTTTTTATTGGTAAATATTATACTAATTTTTGAATTAATCCAAATGACAGCAGAGACATAATAAGTCCGGCGGTCATAACTCCAAGAAGTATTGAAATTAGGCACTTTCCTGTTTTCATTTCAAACAATGATGCAATAAGACTTCCGGTCCATGCACCAGTTCCCGGAAGAGGAATTGCAACGAACAGAAACAGACCGAGATAGCCGTATTTTTCAATTTGCTGTGAGTTTTTCATTGCTCTTTTTTCACACCATTCGGGGAATTTCTTTAGTTTTTTGCTCTTTTTCATCCATGAGAATATTTTCTTTATAAAAAGAAGAATAAACGGGATAGGGAGCATATTTCCCAATACTGCTGCAATAAAGGTTTGTATAAACGGAAGCTTTAAAAGTCCTCCGGCAACAATTATTGAACCTCTTAATTCCAAGAGCGGTATCATTGATATTAAAAACGTGATTATCTGCGGTGAAACTCCGTGCGAGCGCAATGCTTCGACAATAGATGTTGTTATTGCTTCCATGTAATAAATTTTCCTTTCTTTTTCATAGCGGTATTATGGTTTTCCGCGTTCGGTTATAAAAACATTCACCACTCTATTATATATGTTTTAAATGAAATAGTCAAGGAAAAATTTAAGAAAAAATAAGCTTTGCACCAAATTTACTGAAATATATCATTTTTAGGCTTGTCTTTAACCATTTTGTAGGCAGAAAGCTTGTTATCACTGCCGCATGCGCC
>USPO01000058.1 GCA_900556575.1 uncultured Eubacteriales bacterium | reverse complement strand
CATAAGAACTTCCTTGGTATCCTTATTCTGAACTACTGCCGGAATTAATCCTTTTTCGTCAAACTTCAATTCTATATCTGCCATTGTTTTATCCTTTCATCTGAGAACCTTATAACAGCTAATGGCTGTTATTTCAATTTCATAAGTCCCCAATTCTTTATTATGTAATCCGCACCGGAAAGTACGGTAAACACAACAGAAATCCATATAAGTGCTGCACTGACATGATTTGCAACACTTCTTGTTATAAACGGACCTGTCATTACAATTATATTAATTAAAATTGTTATTATAATAGCCGCCATCTGAGCAACTGTCTTAAATTTACCGAAAAATGACGCTGCAATAACCTTTCCTTCGCCCGCTGCCGCAAGCCTTACACCCGAAACAGCAAATTCTCTTATAAGTATAATCATAACTGCCCACACATCTATTATCCCCTGCTGCATAAATACCAAAAATGCCGATGTTGTAAGCATTTTATCCGCCAGCGGGTCAGCAAATTTACCGAATGTAGTCATTTGATTATACCTTCTCGCTATTTTACCGTCAAGCATATCTGTCAATGACGCTATTATAAACACAGCAAGAGCAGCTATCTGAAATCCCATACTCTCTCCCAAAAGTAAAGCCATAAATACAGGTACCAGAACAACTCTCAGTAATGTTAATTTATTTGCTAAATTCATATCCGCTTCCTTTCTCAGCCTTCGCCGATTCTGTTATCGGTTTTTATAGGAAATTAATCAACTCTATTTCCTGTAAGATCATATTCGTCTGCATCCAGAATTTTAACCTTGATGATATCTCCCGGTTCAACTTCGGTTTCCGTTCCAAAATACACCTTTCCGTCAACATCAATACTATCGCCGCGGCTTCTTCCTACGAAAAGGAAATTATCTTCATCATAGCCTTCTACAATAACATCAATGACCGAACCAATCCTTGCACGATTCATTTCCAATGAAATTTCCTGCTGGAGAGTCATAAGCTTATCAAGTCTTTCCTGCTTAACTTCCTCAGCAACCTGATTTTCAAAATTAGCAGCCGGAGTTCCTTCTTCCTGAGAATATGCGAATACTCCCATTCTGTCAATATGTGCTTCTTTCACAAAGTCATAAAGCTCTTGGAACTGTTCATCTGTTTCTCCCGGAAATCCTACTATGATAGATGTTCTTATTATACAGCCCGGGATTTTTTCTCTAAGCTTATTTATTCTGCTTTCAATTTCGGCTCTGTTTGTACGTCTTGCCATTCTTCTTAGAATTTCATTATTGATATGCTGAATAGGCATATCAACATACGAACATATCTTGTCGTATTTTGCCATTGTTTCAATAAGCTCATCTGTTACAGCTTCAGGATAAAGGTAATGTATTCTAATCCATTCTATTCCTTCTACCTCTACAAGCTTTTCCAAAAGCATTGCTAAGCTCGGTTTTTCAAAAAGGTCTGTACCATAGCGTGTTGTATCCTGTGCTATAATAATTAGTTCCTTAACACCGCTTTTTGCAAGACTTTCTGCCTCTGCAATAACTGCCTCAGGCTTGCGGCTTCTGAACTTTCCTCTTATCATAGGGATTGCACAATAAGTACAATTATTTGAACAGCCCTCTGCTATCTTTAAATAAGCTGTGTAGGACGGAGTTGATAGTATTCTCGGAAGTCCCTCTTCCGGGTCACGGTTCGGCTCTCCGCATATTATAGGCATTTCTCCATCCGCTGCACCTTGAATTGCTTCTGCAATTCTATCATAATCGCCTGTTCCTATTATAGCATCGACCTCTGGAATTTGCTCTGCTATTTCTTTGCTGTATCTCTCTGCCAAGCATCCGGATGCAATAAGTAATTTACAGCGTCCTTCCTTGTATTGTGCCATTTCAAGCAATGTATTTATTGACTCCTGTTTTGCAGATTCAATAAATCCACAGGTATTTACAATAATTGCATCCGCTTCTTCCGGATCAAATACTATATGATAACCATCGGAATTTAGTATTCCGAGCATAGCCTCCGCGTCGGTCTGATTTTTTGCACAGCCGAGCGATACCAAACCTATATTAAAACTCATCCATTTCTCCTTTAACTCGTTCTATACAGTTCTTTATATCACTGATTTCATAACCGCGGTAAATAAAGTATCTCATAGTGCGGTCAATGCTTTTCTTTTCAAAATTATTATTAAGCTTTTTCTTGACAAGTGGATATAAAATATCCTCCTCTTCATCAAAATCAAGCTCTTCCAATGCTATTGATATATTTTCTCTGCTTATTCCCTTTGAATAAAGCTCTTGTTCAATCCTGCGCTTTCCGTAATGTTTTAGATTTTTCAAATCCTTTGCTTTACGCATTGCATAGCTTTCATCATCTATAAATTTATAGCGGCGGCAAAAGTCAAGGATTTTATCAATATCTTCAATTTCCGCTCCGGCACGCTTAAGCTTATCTTTAAGCTCACGCTCTGAATGTGAACGAAACTCAAGCAATCTCAAAGCCTTGTCCTTTGCCTGCTCATAATTCAAATGTTTTTCGTTATTATAATAATTCAAAATATTATTCTCTGATTACCTTGTAACCGTTCTTTTCAAGTGTCTTAACGACCTTATGTCCATGTTCCTTGCCGCCTACTTCACAAGCTATATGAATAATAGCCTCGTTCGGGTCAAGCTCTGCACTCAAGCGATCATGCTGAACCATTACGATATTAGCACCGCATTCCGAAAGCACATGAGATAAATGCTCAAGACTTCCCGGAGTATCCAATAATGTTGTTTTAAATTTAAGCTTTCTGTCACGTGAAACAAGACCTAATTCTATAATTCTCTGAATGAACGAAACATCAATGTTTCCGCCTGAAAGAACACAGGCAACCTTCTTTCCCTTAATATCAAGCTTTCCCGAAAGAACAGCTGCTAACGGAGTTGCACCTGCCGGCTCAACAACCTGCTTTGTACGCTCAATAAGCATAAGAATAGCTGCCGAAATTTCCGCATCTGTAACCGTTACCATCTGGTCAACATATTGATTTATTACTTCTACTGTATGCTCACCCGGATTTTTGACAGCGATACCATCGGCAATTGTTGAAACAGTATCTGTCGAAACATGCTCCTTTTTATTGAACGACTCATAAATAGCCGGAGCACCCTCTGCCTGAACACCTATTACCTCTACTCTTGGGTTAATCTGCTTGATACAGGCTGCAACACCCGCTAAAAGACCGCCGCCGCCTGCCGGAGTTATAACCATATCTACCATCGGTAAATCTTCAAGAATTTCAATACCGAGTGTACCCTGGCCTGCCATAACCTCATAATCATCAAAAGGAGCTATAAATGTTGCACCTTCCTTTTCTACTATCTCAATAGCCTTGGCATATGAATCATCAAAACAATCACCATGAAGAACTACCTTTGCACCATAACCCTCTGTAGCACTTACCTTAGCTATAGGTGTTGATTTTGGCATTACGATTGTTGCCGGAATATTATGAAGACGTGAAGCGTATGCTGTTCCCTGTGCATGGTTTCCTGCTGATGCTGCAACAGCCGCCTTAATCTCGCCTCTTTCACAAAGAGCTGCAATTTTATTTGACGCTCCTCTAATTTTAAATGAACCTGTTTTTTGCTGATTTTCATATTTAAGATATATCTCAGCACCTGTCATATTTGAAAAAGTTGTTGACTTCTCAAGCTTTGTTTTATGAATGGTTGAAGCAATTCTCTCTTTTGCTTTAACGATTTCTTCTAATGGTAAATCCATTACTAATCAATTCCTTTCGTGTACATAATTTTATACCATTTTATTATACCTCATTTAATGCATTTTTGCAATAGTATAATTAACTATTTATTGAATTTTGTTTATTTTTTTACCGAAAAATGCTCATTTTATCAAGAATTTTAATTATCACATATTTCATTCATTAATATAAAGTTTTAATATTATTCTAATATTTATTTTTAAATATAACCCAAATATAAATATCCCATTCCATAAGATGGTGAAGACTACTTCAGAATTCCCACTGAAAGTTATAATCTGCCAATAAACACATTAAGAATTAACGCTCCCTGCACAGATTTCAATTTATAATAAAACCTGCCCAGTAAAACATAAATATTGCTCAAATTTAAAATATGCTTTCACAAATTAAAATTTTTTTAAAAAAATACTTGACAAAACCGAAAAAGTATGGTATCATATATAAGTCATCAGCGATGAGGATATATAAAATAAAAAATGCGCTATTAGCTCAGTTGGTAGAGCACCTGACTCTTAATCAGGGTGTCCAGAGTTCGAGCCTCTGATGGCGTATATATGATGATAGGAAGTCAAGTTGTAAATCTTGGCTTCTTTTTTTACTGTCCGCAGCTTTATTTATTATTATATAACTTAAGATAGTTTAACAATCTATCACAATCTATAATTCTTGCAGGTAAAACAGGAACATTGCTCCGATTAAAAAACGATAACAGCCGCAAAGCATACGCTTTGCGGCTGACTTTATATAAACTATAATATTCCTAATTAGCAAATACCCTGCTGCATCATTGCCTCGGCAACCTTTAAGAAACCTGCAATGTTTGCACCTGCTACGAGGTCAAGCTTGCCGCCCTTTGTAAGGTTATACTCCTTAGCAGCTGATGTTGCTGCGTTATAAATTGAAACCATGATTCCGTGGAGCTTTTCATCTACTTCCTCAAATGTCCATGATAATCTCTGTGAGTTCTGGCTCATCTCTAATGCTGATGTAGCAACACCGCCTGCATTTGATGCCTTACCCGGTACGAAGTATACACCGTTATCCTGGAGATACTGTGTAGCCTCAAGAGTTGTAGGCATGTTAGCACCTTCAGCAACTACTAATGTACCGTTAGCAACCAATGCCTTTGCATCATCAATAAGAAGCTCATTCTGTGTAGCACACGGTAAAGCAACATCTACCTTTACCTTCTGCCAGAGACCTGCACCCTCATAGTACTTAGCTGACGGATGAGTTTCAGCATACTCCTTAATTCTGCCTCTCTTAACTTCCTTGATTTCCTGAACTGCCGGTAAGTCAATTCCGTTCTCGTCAATTACGAAGCCGTTTGAATCTGACATTGTGATAACCTTAGCACCTAACTGCTGAGCCTTCTGGCAAGCATAGATTGCAACGTTACCTGCACCTGAGATAGCAACTGTCTTGCCCTCAAAGCTTGTGCCTAATTCCTTTAACATCTCTGCTGCTAAGTATACTAAGCCGTAGCCTGTTGCTTCTGTTCTTGCAAGTGAACCGCCCCATGTGAGACCCTTACCTGTTAAAACGCCTTCATAAACATTCTTTAGTCTCTTGTACTGACCAAACATGAAACCAATCTCTCTTGCACCTGTACCAATATCGCCTGCCGGTACATCTGTGTCAGCACCAATGTGTCTTGAAAGCTCTGTCATGAAACTCTGGCAGAAACGCATAACTTCCATGTCTGACTTACCCTTCGGGTCAAAGTCTGAACCACCCTTACCTCCGCCAATCGGAAGTGTTGTTAAGCTGTTCTTGAAAATCTGCTCAAAACCTAAAAACTTAATTACGCCGAGGTTTACTGTCGGGTGAAGTCTTAAACCACCCTTGTAAGGACCAATTGCACTGTTGAACTGTACTCTGTAACCACGGTTTACCTGAACCTTACCGTTATCATCTACCCAAGGTACACGGAACATTACTACTCTCTCCGGCTCAACTAATCTCTCTAAGAGTGATGCAGCCTCATATTCCGGATGAGCATCAAGTGCCGGCTGGATTGTCTCAAGAACCTCTGTTGCAGCCTGAATAAACTCTGGCTCGCCCGGATGGTTCTTCTTTAAATCTTCTAAAACTCTTTCTCCGTACTTCATGTACTATTTCCTCCTCTAAATCACCGTTTCCCTTATTATAACCTTCCTTTATACGCTTGATATAAGCAGGGCAAAGGAACGGAATATATAATAAAACTTTTCGTGACCATTACTATACCTATGGTATAATAAATATTCACCGCAGGTATCACCTGCTACTTTTTATATTTTATCACTTTTTTAGTGTAATTTCAAGTACTTTTTGAAAAAAAATTTAAAAAAATCAGACTAAATTGATGTTTTTTTAGATTTTTTATATATTTTCGCAATAATTGCAAATTTTTTTATGCATAGTATACTCATTAAGTATACATAATTATTCACATTCCCTATCTTTACGATTAATCATATAGGAATTAATATAAAAATTGCTGTATACATAAAACCAATCTCATGTATACAGCGACTATAAATAAAAAACTATCATAAAATCATTTAAGCAGCCATGTTTTTCATACCTACCGCTTCTTCATACTCCTCTTTTGTATATCCTAAATCAATAATAAATAATTCATCAAATCCTTTTGCAATGAGCTTATTAATCGCATCTTCCCTTGCGGCTCTTATTCCCTTTTCCATTCCCTTTTCTATTCCTTTTTCTATTCCCTTTTCTATTCCCTTTTCTATTCCTTTTTTTATTCCCTTTTCCATTCCTATCTTCATTGCACTTTGCTCTACATAATCGCTGTAATTACACATATCCTCTGCCTCCTTTTCTATTTCTCTTGTCATTGTCAAATCGTACTTTTCCTGTAATAACTTTTTCTTTGTTTCCTTAGTTATTTTCTTTGAAAATAATGTATTTAACATTCCCAATAATTTATTCGGTGAATCTTCATTCCCCAAACACACATATATTAATTCTGTTAAGTTATAATCCGTATAATCAGATGCATTTCCATAAATACTGTTCTTTGCCAAGCTGTATGATGTTATAGTATTCTTATCAGCCTTTGAAGGATTAAAGCAAATCCATATACTATATACTTTCTTCAATTTCTCATATTCTCCATGAGAAAACTCTGTACCGTATTGCAGACTTAATTCCTTTGCAGTATAGTATTGACCTCGCTTATATGTTCTTGGCTGTTTATAGTCCATCTGTCCTTCATAATTAACATATATATGTATATCATCGGTAGTATATGGCACTAATGCCTTAATTAATACATCAAAGGTTACCGTTCCGTATTCTACTGTTGACACTTCACTATTAAGCTTTGTTACCTCTTCTGAATTAAATCCTTCATAATCATTCACATTAATTTCCGAAATAAGCGGTTTTTCTTTAAGACAGTCCATTATCTGACTCATTGACAAATCTCTATATTCTCTGCATACATATTTCATAATATACGCTGCTATTTCGGTAATTCCAAATAATTTTTTACAAGCTTCATCACACTTTATTTTTGCCGTTGTGATATTATCTATTGTATTTGCCGTCATCGTTTGTTCTTTCATACCTATCCTCCGTAAATCCCCAAAACATAGTTATATTAACCATATATTGTCTAATTCGTTTTCTATTATCATTATAGCATAAATACAAATAAATTTCAAGTATTTATAAATAAATTTATATTGCAAAAAGAGCCACAGCAAAGCTGTGACTCTTTCATATAGCATAATATTACTAAAATTATTCAATAATCTTTGCAACTACGCCTGAACCTACTGTTCTACCACCCTCACGGATAGCGAAACGTAAGCCCTCTTCCATAGCGATCGGTGTGATTAACTCAACGTTCATGTCAACGTTATCGCCAGGCATGCACATCTCTGTGCCTTCCGGTAAGTTGATAACACCTGTAACGTCTGTTGTTCTGAAGTAGAACTGCGGTCTGTAGTTGTTGAAGAACGGTGTATGACGGCCGCCTTCTTCCTTCTTCAGAACGTACACCTGAGCAGCGAACTTGGTGTGCGGGGTGATCGTGCCGGGCTTGGCCACAACCTGGCCGCGCTCGACGTCTTCACGCTTCGTACCACGCAGCAGGCAGCCGATGTTGTCGCCAGCCTCGCCTTCGTCGAGGAGCTTGCGGAACATTTCAACGCCCGTGCAGGTCGTCTTCTGGGTCGGCTTGATACCGACGATTTCGATTTCATCGCCGACGTGGATGATGCCGCGTTCCACACGGCCGGTCACCACGGTGCCGCGGCCAGAGATGGAGAACACGTCTTCGATCGGCATCAGGAACGGCTTGTCGAGTTCACGGACGGGGTCCGGGAAGTAGGAATCCATCGTCTCGG
>USPO01000057.1 GCA_900556575.1 uncultured Eubacteriales bacterium | reverse complement strand
GCTTATTTACTTTGTTTTATTCGCTTTATGCGGTCTGTGCATTTTGCTACAGCCCATTTTCATGTTTTTTAATTAAAGATTATTCATATGCCGATTTATATCATTACCGCATCTTTTGGCAGAGTTTTTCTAAACTGCCTTGGGGACATACCATAAATTTTTTTAAAAGCACGGTTTAAATTAACCGCACTCATATACCCTGTCTTTTCTGCAATTTCTTCAAGTGTACACGCTGTATCAAAAAGCATACTGTGTACCTTTGTAAGCCGAAGATTATTTAGATATTCCATTACTGTCGCACCGGTTGAACTTTTGAAGGTACGGCATAGATGAAATTTACTCATTCCAATGGCAGTGCATATTTCACCAAGAGATAAATTATGCATATAGTTTTTATTGATAAACTCAATGGCGGCTATAACGGGTGCTGAAACACTGTTTGAACCTATTGCAGTACCGGAGTCCGTTATGCTGAGTATATAGCATAGCAGCTGTATAAGCTCAGAGTAAAGCAGTTTTTCGGAAAGAAAGCCTGATTTTTTTGAATAGTCATTAAGATTATTAAAAAACTCAAGTATTTTATTAAGCTGGTTTTCAGAGGTATGAATTACACCCGGTTTAAGCTTATCAAACAGAAAAAATAATTCGTCATCACTAAGAATTGATGAAAGCTTTTCCTTATGAAAATTTATTACCCCGCGTTCATAGTAATCGGATTCACGGCTTTGTGCATAGTGTATTTCAAACGGAGAGAATATAGCAATATCTCCCCGTTTGAGCGTATAACATATATTATCATAGAATAAATAACGCGTTCCGTCAAGCTGCAAATATATCTCGTATGCATCATGATAATGCTGTACAGACATATTATATTTTTTTTCACATTTTAAATGATTAATATAAAATTGGTCATGAGGTGAAAATGCTGTTCTTCTCATCTTGTCTTATAAGCGTCCACGCTTTTTTTAAGTCTGTCGAGTCCATCCATAATTCTTGCGATAGGGCAGGCGGTATTAAGCCTTAAAAATTTATTTCCATTTCCGCCGAAAATAGCTCCGGCACTAACATATAAACCGGAATATGAACGGATAAATTTAGCAAATTCTTCGCTGTTATCCGTAAGTGATGAGCAGTCGAGCCACATAAGGTATGTTGCTTTTGATTGAACTACCTTTATTTCCGGAATATTTTTGCTTATATATTCTGTTACGGTTTTTTTGTTTATGAATATATATTCTCTTAATTCATCGAGCCATTCGCTGCCTTTGGTAAATGCGGCAACGGCGGCGGTAACAGAGAAGAAATTAGGTTCTCCGACTTCATCAGTGTTTAATCCACGCCAAATTTTGTGACGTAAAAATTTATTCGGCACATATGCGGCTGCTGACTGTAAGCCTGCCAGATTAAAGGTTTTTGTAGGTGCAATACAAGTTATGCTTATATTGCGGCATATATCGGAAACAGATGCGAACGGTACATATTCGTAACCGGGGTCTATTATATCGCAGTGGATTTCATCTGATATAACTGTTACTCCGTTATTAAAGCAAAGCTCACCTATTTTCGCAAGAGTTTCTTTATCCCACAGGTTGCCTGCGGGATTATGGGGATTACATAGTATCATAAGAGTGGTTTGCGGGTCTGCAAGCTTTTTCTCTAAATCTGCCCAATCAATCGTGTAATTGCCGTTTTCATATTTGAGCTTGTTTTCGAGTACATATCTTCCGTTGTTTATAATTGAATTGAAAAATATGTTATATACAGGGGTTTGAATAAGAACCTTTTCTGCCGGAGTTGTAAGCTTTCTTACAGCACTTGAAAGGATGGGAACGACACCCGATGCAAATATAAGTTCTTCACGTTTCATATCGAGGTGATGACGGTTTTTCCACCAGTTTATATATGCATCGTACCATTCATCAGTAATATCGGAATATCCATAAATACATTGTGCGGCTTTTTTCTGTATAGCCTCTGATATTTCGGGTGCGGTTTTAAAGTCCATATCGGCTACCCACATAGGGAGTTCATTTTCTTTTACATCCCATTTGAGAGAGCCTGTACCGTGTCGGTCGGTCAGTTCGTCAAAAGAATATTTCATCTGAATTAATCCTCGCTTTCGGAATTTTCATCTACTTCTATTATTGTCTTTGACGGATCTATTTTATCCGGTTCCATTATAAGCTTGTCAATTGATTTTGCGTGTATTTTGCCGCCGGAAGGGTTGATAACACTGTCAATCTTTGAATTAATATCTGCATCAACGGTTGAATATTCAAACGCAAGAGTTGTATTTATAAGCTTACAGTTTTTCATTACAAGGTTTTCGATGTAGCACATACCCTGAAGGCTTTCGATAGTGCAGTCAATCAAGGTAAGATTTTTAGCGTTCCAGCCAAGATATTCTCCTGAAATGAAAGAATTATATACTGTTACATTATCCGTATTCCAAAATGCATCCTTAGAAAGCAATTTAGAATTGCGTATGACCATATTTTTTACTCCGTCAAAAGAATAGTTTCCGACAAGTGTAAGACCGTCAATGTCCATATCCGAGCATCCCATAGCAAAGTAGTCACCCTTAGCTGTAACATTATCAAGCTTAACATTGCTGCAGTTCCAAAGCGTTTCCTGAGCATCTGTAAGAACGGCATTTTTTAGTGTAACATTATCCGCACGGCGAAGTATTTTCGGGGCCTCGATAGTTACGTCCTCCATGGTGATATTATTAGTATACCAAATTCCGGCTCTTGCCATGTCAAAGAATGTACAATCCTTTACATAAATGTTATTACAGTACCAAAGCGGATACTTCCACTTAAACATGGTATTATAAAGCTTAATGTTTTTACTTTCCTTAAGCGGGGATTCTCCATCATCAAAGATAGAGTCGTGTATTTCAAGATTTTCTGATTTAAATAAGGCACGCTCGCCTGTTAAAAATTGTTGTTTCATTTTTGTCTCCTTTGAATTTATGTTTATATAGTATATTATATAGCATAACTCGTAAAATGTCAAATTAAAATTATTTGTTTGACTTGCTTATGTTTTTTTATATAATACTTGACTTGTTTGTTAATTTATGATAAAATAATTTCAATGGTATAAATTACATAAAAGAGGTGGAAATGATGAACATTAATAATATAATTGTAAGTCATAAGGTATTTGGAGAAGGCAAAGTTACAGAATTTGATGGAAAGTATGCTTCAGTTGTATTTGAAAATAGAACTTGTAAATTTGTATATCCTGATGCCTTTGAAAAATTTATAAAAGCAAAGGATGAAAAAATACAAGGCTTAATAGATGAGGAATTAGAAAAAATTAAGCTTGAAAAGGCAAAGAAAAATGAATTAAAGGTAGATAGTTTAATAAAGGAACGTCAACTATCAACAAGTATAAATAAAACAAGAAGAAAACATAGCTTAGAAGATGGTTTTGGTGAAGACTATCATGTAGTACATTTAGCAAGACAACCTATATTGACATATCAAGAGGTAGAAAGTAAATTTAATATTAAAATAGCGGGCTTCGGTAGAGGAATTAATCGAACAGAGTCGACATTAGTATTGATTTCGTCAGTCGAAAAGAAAAAGACAGGATTTGTTTATCATGACCATTGGACGATAGAGGGCGATTATATTTACTCCGGAGAAGGAAAAACCGGAGATCAGAGGTTAAGTGCAGGAAATAAGGCTATTATTAATGCAGCAAGTGAAAATAAGGTTATACATTTATTTGTTAAGCTATCTCCGCAGGAATATTATTATCAAGGCATTTTTGAACTTGTAGATTACAGCTATGAGAATGAAAAGGATGAAGATGGCAACATGAGAAAGGAATATAAATTTAGATTAAGGAAGGTGAAGAAAAACAATGATTGATGTAGCAGCGGCGGTAATATGCAGAGGAGATAAAATATTGATGTGCCAGCGGCCGGCAGAGAAAAAATGCGGATTACTTTGGGAGTTTCCGGGAGGAAAGATAGAAGAAGGAGAAACAGCGGAGGAATGTGCCGTTCGTGAATGTCGGGAGGAATTGAATGTTACAGTTAAGCCTAAACAGCTGATTAGAACACTCACTTACAGATATCCAGATGTAAAAGTCAGACTTCACTTCTATATATGTACACTCGAAAAGGGAGAGCCTCAAAAGCTGGAACACAATGATATTCGATGGTGCAGCATTGAGGAAATAAAACAGCTGGACTTATGTCCAGCGGATTATGAAATTATAAATAATGATTTTGATAAGGTATTTTATCAGGGGAATAATATGATAGAAAAAATAAGAAAATATATATTTTCACAAAGGGACAGTATAATAAACGATTTAAGACGATTTGTAAAAATTCCGAGTATATCTAATCCTGAAAGTAAAATAAAGCCTTTTGGGGCAGAATGCAGGAAGGTGCTTGATGAATATGCTAAAATTGCAGGTGAGCATGGATTATTTTCGAGGATATTTGATTATAGCTGTGCAGCGGTGGCAATAGGCGAAAGCGAACTTATGACTCCAGAGGATACAGTAGGAATATGGACTCATGCGGATGTTGTTCCGGTAGGTGATGGATGGATTTATCCTCCTTTTGAGGGTATATGTGAAAATGGGTTGATGATAGCACGAGGGGTTCAGGATAATAAATGTGCATGTATTGCAGGTCTGTATATATTTCAATGTCTGAGAGATATGAAAATACCACTAAAGGGAAAATATTTATGGTATGCGGGCAGCAGCGAGGAATGTGGTATGCAGGATATTGATTTGTATCTTGAAAAGTATATGTCCCCAAAACTAAATTTAGTGGCAGACTGTGGTTTCCCTGTATGTATTGGTGAAAAAACAATCCCGCCAAAAGATAAAAATAATTCGGTAGTCCGATGCCTTACAAATACATATAATAATATAACCGGCAGAAATGATGAGCCATATGTTATAGGAGGAAATACCTATGCTTCAAAGCTGCCAAATGCATATCCGTATGGAATGATTTTTGGCGGTAAGGATAAAATATACAGCTATATGCCTAAGGGACATGGTGATTATCATCAGCCGGATGAGGCGGTAGAGATAGATAAGCTGCTTGAGGCAATGGTTATTTACGTCATTAGTATTATTGAGCTTGATAAAGAGATAAGTGGTTAAAGAAAGGGTTTAAGTATGAATAAGCGAGAAAGAGTAATTGCGGCTTTGGAAAACAGACAGGTAGACTATGTACCGGTTGGATTTTGGTATCACTTTCCCCCTGAAAAACAAAAGGGACAGGAATGTATAAATGCACATTTAGATTATTACAGAAAAACAAATCAGGACTTTATAAAGATTATGTGTGATGGATATTTTGGTTACCCGAATGAAACACTAATGAATATGAAAGCTGTGTCCGATTTGTATGGGATGAAACCGCTTGGTAAAAATCATTCGTTCATTCGTGAGCAGATAGAGCGTGCAAAGGCAATTGTAAATGCAGCCGGAGATGAGTGCTGTATATTCTATAATGTGTTTTGCCCGCTTTCATATTTCAGGCTCCAGACTGATTGGGACAAGATGATGGAGTGTATCAGGTCTGATAAAGAGGCTGTTAAATATGCGTGTAAGATAATTGCTGAGGATGTGAAGAGTCTTGTTGATGGCTTGATAAATGAGGCAGGATGTGACGGTATATATTACTGTGTACAAAATGCAGAACTGTTTAGATTTAGTGCGGATGAGTATAAGGAAATAGTTGAGCCGTATGATTTGACTGTTTTGAATTTTGCAAACAGTATAAGTAAATATAATATTCTGCATTGCTGCGGCTGGAGCGGGGATAAAAATCGTGTGGGGGTATGGAAGAATTATAGGGCGGCGGCTGTAAACTGGGCTGTATATGTCGAGGATATGAAGCTTAATGAAGGAAGAAATTTCTTTAATACAAGCTGTGTTTTGGGAGGGTTTGATAATAGAAAAACAGGAGTCTTGTATTCGGGGACACTTGATGAAATTAGAAGTGAAACAAAGAAAATAATAGCGGAAGCGGGTAAAAAGGGAACTATATTGGGGGCAGACTGCACGCTTCCCAATGATATAGACTTGGAAAAAATATTATGTGTAATTGGCAAAAAGCTTGTAAGGAGGAAAATTTATGTGTACTGCGGCAACATATAAAACAAAAGATTTTTATTTCGGAAGAACTTTGGACTATGAATTTTCTTATGGAGATGAAATAATTATAACTCCGAGAAAATATATGTTTAATTTTAAGTATATGGGTAAGGTAAACTCACATTATGCTATCATAGGTATGGCACATGAAGCGAGCGGTTATCCTCTGTATTATGATGCAATGAATGAAAAAGGTCTGTGTATGGCGGGACTTAATTTTGTCGGAAATGCAAGCTATTATGAATTTAAAAAGGGACATGAAAATATAGCACAGTTTGAATTTATTCCATGGATTTTAGGCAGCTGTTCCGATATAACAGAAGTTAAAAGAAAGCTTGAAGTTATAAATATTACTGCTGATTCATTCAGCCCTCAACTCCCGTGTGCATCGCTGCATTGGATAATAGCTGATAAAAACTCGGCAATTACAGTTGAGTGTATGAAAGACGGTATGCATATATTTGATAATAAAGTGGGAGTACTTACGAATAATCCGCCGTTTGATATGCAGATGATGATGCTTAATAATTATGCCGGATTATCGCCTAAACAGCCTGTGAATAGCTTGGGCGGAGTAGAAATGAATTTA
Organism: uncultured Eubacteriales bacterium; assembly: GCA_900556575.1. Classification (GTDB taxonomy): domain Bacteria; phylum Bacillota; class Clostridia; order UBA1381; family UBA1381; genus UMGS1958. The sequence continues at coordinate 1,444 of USPO01000057.1, read as the reverse complement.
TACAGCCGTGGAATGGGGGCACTTGGTTTGCCCGGAGATTTATCTTCGGCATCACGTTTTGCAAGAGTGGCATTTACAAAGTTAAATTCTGTTTCCGGAGACGGTGAGGCGGAAAGTGTAAGTCAGTTTTTTCATATACTCGGTTCGGTAGAACAGCAGAGAGGCTGCTGTGAGGTTAGGGACGGTAAATATGAAATTACATTATATACTTCGTGCTGCAATGCCGACAGAGGAATTTACTACTATAAAACCTATGACAACAGCCGTATTTCTGCGGTTAATATAAATAGAGAAGAACTTAATTCAGAGAATTTAATAAAATATGCGGTTATAACTACACAGAGTATTTATTACCAAAATGGATTTTAAAGTGGGTATTTTTATGACATTTTCAAGAAAGACCGACGGAAAACATTACTTCCGTCGGTCTTTAAATTTATCTGTTTTTATTCATCATCTTCTGTGCTGTATACCTGAGTCAAAGAATGTTCCCTCAAAAATGCCATATAAAAGATAATTCCCAATATAGTAGTAATTGTATCGGTGGCAGGGAACGTAGTCCAAAAATAATTCAGACCAATTCTCGAAAAAAGCCATCCGAGGGGAACAAATAATACAACTGTCCTTAATATTGTCAGTGCAGAGCTTTTTAACGGACTACCTATTGCCTGGAAGAAAACAGGGAATATTAATGATGTTGACATTGGTATAAAGCTTAAGCCTATTATTCTGAATGCAATTCTTCCTATTTGTATTACAAGCTCATCCTTTGAAAATACGCTTAAAAGCTGTGCCGGTAAGAATTCGAAACATAATGTACCTAAAAACATTAATGCCATTCCGACTGCTATTGCGTTTTTTAAAGTTTTGCCGCAGCGTTCATATTTGCCGCTTGCATAGTTATAGCTTATTATGGGAACAATGCAGGTTTGCATTGCACCGAGCGGTATAAAAAAGAAAGTCTGCCATTTATAATATAATCCCAAAACGGTTACAGCCTGATCCGAAAATGTTTTTAAGATAAGGTTCAGACCTAATATGTAGAAGGTATATGCTGCATGCATTAGCATATTTGGAAAACCGTATTTATATATAAGCTTAATGTATGCCCAATAAAATTTTATGTTCGGCGGTTTTCTGAAACCTTTGGGCATTACTATAAGTGCGGCAGCAATTTGTCCTATTACAGTTGCATAGGCGGCACCGGCAATTCCGAGAGAAGGAATTTTTCTAAATCCCCATATTAAAATAGGGTCAAGAATTATGTTTACAATAGCACCGATTATTTGGGCGATCATGGGTGTTTTCATGTTTCCTTCCGCCTGGAGAACCTTAGTCCATACACTTTCGGCAAAGAGTCCGATACTGAATACACTTACTATTCTGCCGTATGAAATGGTATATTCAATTATTTTAGCTGATGAAGTAGACATTTCTGCATATG